>NZ_JAPZSR010000472.1:0-3747 GCF_027531875.1 Microcystis sp. LE19-84.1B
CAGTTATCTCTATAAAACCGTTGTTCCCGCTAATCCTCTCGTACAGATGAAGATTACTGCTAAAACCATCGGTTCTCTCCTGCGCGGTAACGCTTTGGCCCCTTAAAATCAATTGATAACCAGAAAACCCAATCTCCCCATGGCGGTGGTTGGGTTTTCTTTTGGGTTGTTTCATCTTTTATCTTGCTTAACAATTGAGATGGCAAATTCTCCTCAAATATGCCTGAATCGTGGGTAAGCAGCCCATATAAAGTTCATTTTGTCAAGGATTGTTAAGATGCGCTTACCCCTCGATGGGAGTCATGGTTTTCCTATTCCTAGGTCTTTCTTAATTGTAGGGGGAACTTGAGAATCAGAAATTGGAAACCCGTGATAAAGTGGATAGCCATAAGAATCATAACTGTTATTGGGATGAAATACATAAAACTTGTTTTTTTCTTTTTGATATCCATAGCGTTTTTTTTTATAATCTATGGAATGATTTAAGACTTCTTGAGCTTCTTTGATTGTTAAATCCATTGGAGTTCCTTTAACACTAGGTGCGGTTCCTTTCAATGATGAATCATGTTTAGGAGTTCCAGTGTAACGAGGACATAATTTTCTAGATTGAGTAATCTGGGTTAAATTTCTGATGGTAACATTTTCAGAGGATTGGTTTTCTTCTCGAAATGTTACCTCAACGGTTTCATCAACAAAATCGTCCGATTTTTGTAAACTGAGTAAACTACCTTTAAGTTTCACCGCTCCAGTTAAAGAACTCGATGTAATATTTTTGTTGTTAAAATAGCATTCGCAAGATTCAAGCAATCCTTGGTTATCGATAAATGGTCCCTTGGTTAAAATTTGTATCAAAAATCTAGCCAGCACTTGCTCTTGTGGATGAGGAGACTTTATTTTTTGGCAAATCCATTGATAAATAGTAAGATTAGATAATATTTTTTGTTGAGATAAACTACTATGAGTCTGGATAGGATAATTGTTCTGTATAGGTTTTACTTCTTGGATGATATCATATAAGTTTTTGAGCAGTTCGTAAGCCTCATTGTCGTTTTTAGCTTGCCCAGTAAAAGAAAGTTCATTAATCAAAAACTTCATTTTAAAGCAACTCCATTAAATCTTTTTCCACTTGATCAAAAAATCCATCAGGCCACTGATCAATTCCTCCGTCTTGATAAAGAATGGGTGAAATAACTTCTGATACAGCTTGTCCTTGTTTTAAATATCTTTGAAAATAATGAATTCGTACATCTTGAGCATCAATTTTCTTATTTTTTACCGCTCTACGAATACCATTTAAGACATGATCACTATGAGTTTCTACTATAATTTGTACCCCACAGCTTGCCGCTAATGCTAACAGTTCTCCTATCTTAGATTGTCCTTTTGGATGAAGATGTGCTTCAGGATTTTCTAATAAAATTAACGTATCTGTAGTAGATGATAATAAAGCCACAACAATAGGTAGTATATATGTAATACCAAACCCAGTATTTGTAGGACGATAAGGATTACTCAGTCCGTAAGAGTATTGTAAACTGACTAAATCCATTTCTGGATGAGATGAGATTATGATTCTAGTTCCAGGGCTAATTTCTCCAATCCAAGCTTCCACTTGATTTTTAAAACTTGTAGAAATTGCTTGAGGATGTTCTAATTTTGAATCTATAATTTTCTCTTCTTCGTAGATAGAAAGAAAATGTGCTGTAAATTCTCCCTTACTTCCAAGCTGTTTATGCTGTTTGACTTGAAATTCTGAAATTTCAAAATGTGGACTTGGAGACATTCTTTCTGCTCGTAGATAGTAAAATTTATCAGTAAAAAGATTGGATCGGTAAATGTCTTGAGGAATAGTATCTTGGAACAGGGGAGATAGTTGGAGAACATCAGAATTAGGATCATATTCAAAAATCCATGAACTTTTACCATGATCTGCGCTGGTAATTTCAAAAGTAATTGAATCTTCTTTTGCACCTTCAAAGAGAGCGTCTTTAGCTGTTCCAATACGAACTAAATCACCATTTAATGCTAATCCTTCCTTTGGTAATAAATCCTGCTTATAGGACTGGCGAAGTAATAATAAGGATTGTAGCAAAGTGGATTTGCCACTACTATTTAATCCTGAGAGCAAAGTTAGCGGTTTTAAATCAAAAGATTGATTTTCAAAAATCTTAAAATTTTTTAACACTAATGATTCTAACATGATAACACCTCTTTTATTATTTCTTTAATTGTATCAAATCTATAGGGAACTTTAGTGGCTGCTTGAGAAACAGATTCGAGAAAATTACTATCATCTTCCATTTTTTTAATAAAAACTTCCTTGACGTTCTCCTTTCTCTCAATTAATGTTTCAAGTTCTTGTTCACTTAAATCACTCAGGGTAACTGACCAACTTTCAAAAAGAGCTTTATTGATAGGATATTTTCTTTTTCCATCTTCTGTGATTTTGCGGATTTTACGGAAAGCATCTTCTCCAAAAATATTATTTGCCGCTTTCATGGCAAAAATAAACTTATTTTTGATTTCTTGTACTCGATTTTCATCTATTTTGTTTAGCTTTTTCATTGCTTGATCTAAAAAATCATCCCGACCTTTATCAGACGAATAGCAATTGTAGCTTATTAAAGTAAAAGCAATAAATCCTAAGATAAATTCATGATCGACCATGCGATCCTTTCTTTTTTGACTAAAACTTGTCAATTTTTGGAATTCTGGAATGTTTGCTAATTCCTTGAGAATTTTTGTGGCTTGACCTGGATTTATCGCTTGACGAAATTCTTGTAAATTGAGAGGTAATCCTCCAGTATTAATTCTTCTAAAAATGTTATACTTAACTTTAGGTGGTGTACCAGGTTCAATTAAATACACAATAAACTCTGCCTCATCTATTCTGCGTTTATAGTTACGAGATAAATCTGAATACTTTTTCTTTTCTAAATCCTTTAAAAATTCTAGGTCTTTTAAGACAAGCTTCTCATCAAGAATAAAACTTTTAAATGTACTAAGTCTTTGCAATCCATCTATAATTAGCCATTTTTCTTCCTCGGTTGCATCCATATAAAATGCTGGCAGAGGAATTCGTATTAACAGAGATTCGATTAATCTGCTTTTAGCCTTATCAGTCCAGATGTTAGCGTTACGTTGAAAATCAGGATTTAAGTTAATTTCTTCATATTTAATTCTTTTGAGCAGAAGATCCATGGTTATTTGTTTGGTCGTAATTCTGATTTGCGTTGGATCGAAGAAGTCTGAACTTTCTTCTTCTTCTTCTTCTTCTTCTTCTTGCAATTCAGTTTCTTGGGATGTTAATTGTTCGTATGTGATATCATTTGTACTGTTTTTCATATTATAGTCCTATGAAATTGTTGGCTCTCTTATTCCTTGTGTGATAAGTTTAAGTTATATAGTAGCGATCAATCTTTGTGTCCTTTGTGTCTCTGTGGTTCGTTCCACTCACTCGCCCCCAGACTGTATTTTAGAATACATTTTACCCACTAAACCTGGGAGAGCCAATTGTTTTTAGAATATAGCGTACCTAAATAAAATGTCAACCCCTTCAATCCTGTTCTGACCTAGCTTGCCGATCACTCCCAAGGCAATTCCCAAAAGGACGTACAGAAGATGACTTTTGACAGTTATCTCTATAAAACCGTTGTTCCCGCTAATCCTCTCGTACAGATGAAGATTACTGCTAAAACCATCGGTTCTCTCCTGCGCGGTAACGCTTTGGCCCCTTAAAATCAATTG
>NZ_JAPZSR010000263.1:0-2979 GCF_027531875.1 Microcystis sp. LE19-84.1B
GAACCCTTATATAGAAAGGCATTTAGCGATTTTTGTCAATTGTTTTTTATCTAGAGCGAACTAATCAATTAAGTCTCTTGCCAGATAAGGATTTAGTCGATTTATGCCCCCCTATCGAACCATAACAAGTAACGAAGAGCCGTAAATCCTATTTTAGGTACGTTTTTTCCAAAATGGGATTCCCAAAAAAAGAATTCCTATAGAGTATTCTACTACAGAGACCGATTAGAGTCTTCTGGAAGATAACTAACAAACAACTTAAGAAAATAAACCGGAAGAAACCAACCCATTCCCTCAATTCCTTGAAATAGATAATGAGATAAAACTAATCCTCCTAAATATAGGGTAATTGCTATTGATTTTTGCAGACGACAAGGAACAAATAAGATCAAGGGGGTTGCTATTAGTAAATAGCCATAAGCGATGGTGGCTTCTGGCCAACTTCCTCCATAAAGCCATGCCACCAAAAAAGGATGCAGATGAATCGCAATAAATCCATAGTGATAACGCCAATTGTGTTGAGGAGAATGATGCCAACATTTTGTGGTCTCTGAGACATTAACAATAGCTCCTCCTACCAAATCAAAGGCCAGAAAAGCCATGATTAATAATTGCCAAATATTCCAGCCAAAATGATTAATTATGGCATAAATAGGAATCAAGACAGTGGCTAAAAGGGTCGGAATAAGACAAATCCATGTTTCTTGAAAAGACATACCGGGACCGACCACCATATCCCAACTTCCTAATAGTCCTTTTCTGGGCTTTTTCAGATTACTATTGAGTGTATTCATTCTGGGAATTCCTGCTAAAATTAATAAAGAAAACAAGTAACCTAGATGATTCTAGAGAACAAAAAAGCCATCTTTAACCATTTCATAAAGACTGTTATCAAAGGCTTGAATAACCGTTTCTAAGTCTTCTTGAGAATGGGCATCATTCAACATTAAAGTATGAAGTTCAGGCATATAAACCCCATACTTTCGCATATAATAAGCAAGAGCTAAATTCGCTTTAAAATTGCTTCCTGCTTGTTTTTCTCGATAAAATTGAGCTTTTTTATAGCTAAAAGTTAGAGAAAAAATAGAACGATTGGCTTTCACTTGAAAAGGAACTTGATGAGCCTCTGCAATGGTTTTTAGTTGGTGAGCTAACCACTCAGTTTGTTCCGCCAAACGAGTATAGATTTCAGGATGTAATTTTAAATAACTTAATGCAGCTAAACCAGCCGTACAGGTCAACGAATTCCCGCTCATTGTTCCTCCTACAAACACTTTACTTTCATAATCGCGAAAGGGATCTTCCGAACTTTTGGCAATATTAATCAGTCGTTCTTTTCCAGAAACACATCCTCCCGGCAATCCTCCACCAATGATTTTACCCAAACAAGTTAAATCAGGAACAATTCCTGTTAAATTTTGTACTCCTCCATAAGTAACTCGAAAACCTGAGACTACTTCATCAAAGATTAATGGTAAATCAAATTGGTCACAAATCTCTCGGAGTTTCGTTAAAAATTCTAGATCGTAATCAGCAAGTGCCGTTGGCATGGGTTCACAGATCACACAAGCGAGACTGTCTGCTTGTTCTCGCAATCTTTGTAAACTCGCTTGATGGGCATATTGTAAAACCAAGGTATTTTTGACGATTTCTGAATGACTGCCTAAGGTTCCCTTAATGGGTTCAGGGGCTTCTTTGTTTCCTGTAAAGCGAAACCAAGAACTCACCATGCCTTGATCAGAAAATCCATGATAATGACCTTCAAATTTAGCCACTCGATCCCGATGACGATAAGCTCGACATAATCGAATCGCTTGCAAAATTGATTCTGTGCCTGAATTGGAAAATATCGCCTTTTCTGCACCGGGTAGGGCTTCAACAATAGCCTCTGCTAATTCAATTTCGGGGAGTGTTCCCATCGCATTTACACCCCCGTTAAGAATGGCTTCCGTTAAACTTTGATTAATCACGGGATGACTGTAACCCAAAATATGAGGGCCATATCCACAAGCGAGATCAACATATTTTTTACCATCAACATCAATTAAATGAGACCCCTTTGCTTCTTTAACAAATAAAGGATAAGTGCTAGGGAAGAAATAACGGTCTAAGTGAGTGGGAGCAACCAGAGCATTTTTTGCCCGATCTCGTAAAGCTAAGGCTTGAGGATTAGCCTCAGCAAAATAAATATCAAAGTTATGTTTAACCTTAGGATTCATGTAAGGAGAATAGCGATCTGTGAATTTTTGAGCATTCGCCCAAATATCAATTTCTGGGTCAATTTGACTAGCAAATCCTTCACAAGAAAGAAAAACTAATTCAACTTTCGTAAAGTTTGTCGTATATTCAGCTTGATATCGCTTTAAAACTTGATTAACATCTTGGAAGTAACTAATGGTTGACCACCGTTCTGTTTGAGCATTAAAGTGCTTTATTAAAACGGCCTCGATTTCTTGGTGATAATCAGACCAACGCTCAAAAACCTGCTCTTTTTTGATGACAAAATGTTCGGTAAACCGTTCAACGGCTAACTCCCATTCTTTACGAGTACAGGCATAATAAAAAGAAGATAACCCCCATTTTTCATCTTCGCTTAACTCTACGGTAATACCAAAGTCAACTAAAATAATTTTGCCGTCTTCGGTAAAAAAGAGATTGCCAGGGTGAGGATCGCCATGACAAATACCATCTAAATATAACATGGTATAAATGGTTTCTTGAAAACGGCGAGCGAGTGGTTGAGGGGGGAGATGACAGCGCTCAGATTCTTTACCCGGAATTCCCTCGATAAATTCCATCACTAGCATATTATTAGTACATAATTCAGGAACTAATGAGGCAGGGCAATCGCACTTATTTTGTATAAATTGTACTTGACAAACCAGACAGTTTAAGCTGTGGGGGCTAGGGGCTAGACATGGCCGCTTGAATCGAGGACACTATCTAGATATCTCATCAGTCCCGTTTACTGCGACTTAA
>NZ_JAPZSR010000282.1:0-2147 GCF_027531875.1 Microcystis sp. LE19-84.1B
AGAGAGACTATTACAAGAGATTGAACAAGCACCGGATTCTTTAATAGAAGAAACTTTAAACTTCCTCCTTTCAGCACAAGCTAGTTATGCTAAATCTGAAAGTAATGTAGGAGAGGCAATATTAAAGCTTCTGGAAGAGATGCCATTAGACAATGACGACTTAGAAAAGTTGCCTATAGATCTTGCTAATCAACATGATCATTATCTTTATGGAGTTCCCAAATCTTAAGCAAAGCCGAAACAAAAGTTTATAGTATCATAGCAATGAAAACCATCTTTGCAGACACATTTTATTGGGTTGCTCTCATTAACAATCGTGATGATTGGCATGAGAAAGCTATAGAAATGACAAGGAAACTCCAGCAGGTAACAATAGTGACAACCGATGAAGTCTTTATTGAAGTTTTCAACAATCTATCTGCTTATGGAATGTCAGTTAGACGAAAAACCTTACAAGTTATTAAAGGCTTACAAAATAATCCCCAAATCTTAGTTATACCTCAAACTCATCAGACGTTCCAATCAGGATTAGATTTATATCAAAATCGTCCAGATAAAGATTACAGCTTAACAGATTGTATATCCATGCAAACAATGCGCCAAATGAATATAAATGAAATTCTTACCCACGATAAGCATTTTACACAAGAAGGATTTTTCATTTTATTTCAAAATATAGAGTTACATTAGATTTGAGACAACGACTCTTAGGAGACAATCATCCCCATTTTGACAACATCCAGCATAATCAGTTTCGTAGGTTGGGTTTCGTTCCTCAACCCAACCTACGAAACTGAGGATGCTGTCTTAACTGTGATTGGAATGATTGAATGATGAACTGTGATTAGGAAGCTAGTTAAGAGTGGATTAGAGATGAAGATTGATTGAATGAACCAATCATAGTTAAGACCATTTGAAAAGAGGGTCTGTAGGCGCACGGATTTTCCATTATGAATATAATATCCTGTCAAGTCGCCTTTGTCAAGAGAAATTTTGACAACATCCAGAAAAACGTAGGGTGCGTTAGACGGCAAAAATTTCTGCTTTAACTTCAAGCTAACAATCCGTCGTAACGCACCACCACCATTGACTGTGATTGGAATGATTGAATGATGAACTACAATGATGGATAATTATAGGAGGATGCTGTCTGGACTGTGATTAGGAGAGATTGTTAAATCCCTACAATAATTTTTATTATTTCATCATCAAAAAAAGGATTAATTATGATCAAAAAAATTAAAATCGCTGATGCTCAAACCGATTTACCGAGTCTCGTTAAATCGGTTACAGAAGATAACAAAATTTATGCCATTGAGAATCAGGAGGACTCTGTAATTTTGATTTCCCAAAAAAACTATGAAAGTTTACAAGAAACCATCGAATTACTATCTATTCCCGATTTAAGAGAAAGCTTACAACTATCTCTACAGCAAATTAATGAAAATGAAACCTATTCTCTTGAGGAAGTGTTGGGAGACATTGATTAATGGTTTATGAAGTCAGATTTACCAAAGAAGCTAAAAAAGATGTTGATAAGCTAACCCCTAAACTTAAGAAAAAACTGAAATCAATTATCCAAGATACCCTGAGTATTTCTCCCTATAGTGGCAAAAAATTAGTAGGAGATTTAACGGGTTTCTATTCAATTCGCTTAAGTTATCAAGATAGAATACTTTACACCATTAATGATGAACAGAAGTTAATCTATATTCATCGTGCTAAAACCCATTATGGCGAATAAACTAGACCTTGAAAATTCGTGAAAAGAGCGTCTGTAGGCGCACGGATTTTCCATTATGAATATAATATCCTGTCAAGTCGCCTTTGTCAAGAGAAAATTTAACAACATTCAGACAAACGTTATTGTAGGGGTAATTCATGAATTACCCCTACACCTATTACCTAGTCCAGTAACCCACCACCACCATTGACAGTGATTGGAATGATTAAATGATGAACTATAATTGAATTAATCACTGATGACTGATAACTGATTAGCAAAAAATAAAACCATGAATACTAAAGAGAGACTATTACAAGAGATTGAACAAGCACCGGATTCTTTAATAGAAGAAACTTTAAACTTCCTCCTTTCAGCACAAGCTAGTTATGCTAAATCTGAAAGTAATGTAGGAGAGGCAATA
>NZ_JAPZSR010000123.1:0-13282 GCF_027531875.1 Microcystis sp. LE19-84.1B
AGCTAGGGGACTTTATAAAATGGGAACAAATCAGTTGTTAAATGCCGATGTCAATGGGTCATTTAACATCATTAGAAAAGTAATTCCTGATGTCATTGACCAGGGAATAAAGGGTTTGCCGTTTAATCCTGTAGTGCTTGACCCACTTGTTAGTGAGCCGGTCGAACTACGAATGACTAAGCTTTCAGGCTTTTAAGTAAGTTTGAGTAAGTTTAGTTGAGCGGTTTGCCTTTAATTGAACGTTACCTCATGTCTCAAGGAGAAGATGGCCACAGTGTCGAGGGTTTAACTGCTCAAGATATAGGTTGGGATTTTTAAGGGGAAACTCTCTTTTAAAATTGGGGTTTACTTTTGATTTTATTACCCAATCCAGGCTTTTGGGGGGTTGGGGGAAGTCCCTGAGTCTCAAATTAAATTAATCAAGGTTGAATAAATGCCAGAAAAAGCGACATTTTTTAAGGGATTACAGATATAAAAATATCATTTTAATTTCTATAAGTCATACAAAAATTTAGGTTAAGATGACCTCCGAGGATGAATTAATATAATTTTTGACGCTTTCTAGTAAAAGTTGATACAAAAAATGAGGTGTTTTTTGATTGGCTAATTCCAGACTATTCTGATAAATTTTAACAGCAGATTCATCATTAATCATTCGATAGTGAATGATTTTTGTCCATTCTGGTGCAGTTATCATTAATTGAGGAATCACTTCAATAAAAGCTTGTATTTGTTGTTGGGGTTCAAAATCTTCTAAAAAATGCACTAAACTAAACATAATTTCAGGATGTTCACAGTTATCATCTAGGATAAGATGTAAGTCTTTTAAATGTTTATCATCAGGATATTTGGTAAGTTTTTCTAATGTTTCCTCAAATAAGTTAATTTCTTGGGATGTTTTCATTAAGCGATTCTCTTGTAGGATTTTTATTAAATCCATGAGGTTGTTGCTCCTTAATCAAAAAAGGTTGACCAGGTAGTTTTATTAAGTTGAATTAGTTCTTGTAATCCCTTTCTAATATCTGCATTATATAATCCTTGACCTAGATAAATTGAGCGAATATCCCAAACTTCTTGTGCTAAGGTTTGTCGAGGGGAAAGGGTTAAGTCTGGACTTTTACCATAAGATAAGGTTTGACGATGACGACCTCCTTTTCCGGGGGATAAGTGTTCCATCATGATAGCAATTCCTTGATTAGTTGTGTAACCTTTGATTTTCGCTTTCATATACGCATTGGATGGTAGATGATGAGGGGTTAAGTTATCTCCTCTACGACCTAATTTTAACAAGTCGCCGTATGTCCCGACTTTTCCTTCTCCTGTCAGTAGTTTAAATTGAGTGATGTTGTCTCCTTATGATTATTTTAGGCCATAGGTTTATCATAGGTGAATAAAAATCTTATCGCTCTTCTATCTCGGAAAATCCCTGTCAACACATAAGTGCTGAAACTCTTATTTTATAAGCGAGCGCTCGCCTATTTTCTAACAACAACTCGAAAATTTAGTTTCTGTTAGTTATTGATCACCCGAAAGCTTGCTCCGAAAGAAAGCTAGAATTTAGACACGATCAGAGCTTTTTCCTGATAATTAAGCTTTAATGACCCATTTTCCTCTTTTCCCCCAACTCCAGTGCTTCCCAACCCAAAAAAGTAAGGCAGGCCTTAGCCTACCTTAAAACAAAGCGAGGTTGATCAACTTTGGGGATGCCGATGCGGATGCAGCGGATGGAATTGGTCTATTACCATATATTGTCGATTATAGCAAGGGTTTTGCTGGTTGCCTAGATTCAAATAAAAAATAATTCAAAGCTTGACCATAGATTTTAATCTATACATTGAACCACAAGAACTATCTCCTGTCAAATTTTCAAGGGACAGCTTTAGATCGGGTTTATGGTAGGGGCGCAATGCTTGCGCTCAAAATGTGTTATGGATATTTCTACAAAACTGAGATGCACTCCCTTCCCTCAACTGTCCGGGAGAATTGTGCTGTAAGATAAGTGGGTGGGTGGAATTAAATATAAGATGAACGTAGGTTGGGTTGAAGCATGAAACCCAACGCCTGATTATGTTATGCTACCGCTAACCCATCCTACAAATAATTTTGCCTCCCTACTTATCTTCAGTTTCAATTGTTTAGGCTCGCAATCCTAGATGAGAATAAATTTCGGTAGCTTTTGCGGCAATAGATCAATAATCTGAGGAAATTATCGGTTAATTATATGAATTCTGCTAAAATTATCGCTATTATCACGGGAGCGATTTCGATTTTAATCGCCGTTGCCTATTTAATCCTAGTTCAGATTCTTGACTTTCGTAGCGAGATGATTCCCGCTCCCCTAGAAGTTATTTTTCCTGGATGATAAAAATCGGGGTTGAAAAATTTTCAACCCCGAAAAAAAGCAATTTTTGAGCGGATTAACCCACTGGTTGTAATACTAAATCCGGTTATTAAAAACTGATTATTTATTGCCTATTGCCTGTAAAGTGGAGGGTTGCATCAAAAGAGTTGCTCTGGCCTTATTGCCGGGGTCGTCTTTGCCAAGCAACAACTAATTTAATTTCCTCATAACTATAATTATCTCCCAGATTTTCTTTGAGAGTTTTCAGGGATTGATCACCCACTTTTTTAATCGCTAAACGAATATATTCCTGTTTATTTTTAGAGACTAACTGATTAATATCAATTTCGTAACCCGCTTCCAGCAATTTAGCTAAATGTTCATAGATTGTTGAGACTTTTAAGCTTCTTTTGCGAGCGATTTCTTCCGCATTCAAACCATCTTGATAGTATTGGAGAGTGAGGAATTGAGTAGAGGGAAGACTATCCTGACAAAAATCATTAATTGCCGCTATAAATATATCACCATACTGCTGCACTTTGCTTTGTACTACTCCAGAAATTTGACGAAACTCCCCTAAACTCCGGGGTTTTGATTGGGCCATCAAACGCAGACTAGAATCATGGAAAATAACGTAGGGAGGAACCCCTTGACTATCGGCAATTTTTTTCCGCAGTTGTCGCAAGCGCTCGAATAATAAATCACTTTCCAGCGTATTGGGATTGTCGTCTCCCAAGATTTGACCGTTAGCTTTTTGGGGGACGGCAATAAACACGGAACGTTGTTTCCGCATCACTTCCCAACTGTTTTGATTAAGTTTCAAGATTCTAAAATTGTCTTCAGTTTCTACCAGTAGATTTTGCTGGACAAGGGAACGACTTAAACGTTTCCACTCCCCGACAGTTTTATCTTTACCGATGCCATAAGTAGATAATAAATGATGTTGATATTGGGTGATTCTTTCACCTTTTCCTCCCCTCAGCACGTTGATTATGTGCATCATACCGAATTTTTGTCCCGTCCGCGCCACACAGGATAAAAATTTTTGTGCCTCGATTGTCCAATCCTCGGAATTGTTACCATTCCGACAGTTATCACAGTTACCACAGTTACCTGAAAAACTTTCGCCAAAGTAGCCTAGTACACTCGATCTTCTGCATTCAGTCCCTTCGGCATAATCTAACACCTGTCGCAATTGTTGACGAGCTTTCTGTTGTTCATTTTGCTCGGTTTTTTGGTTAATAAAATACTCAATTTTTCTGGCATCGGCAAAGCTAAAAAAGAGGGTACATTTAGCCGGTTCTCCGTCCCTACCGGCGCGGCCCGATTCTTGATAATATCCCTCTAAATTGCGGGGTAAATCATAATGAACGACAAAGCGCACATCTGGTTTATTAATCCCCATACCGAAGGCAATTGTTGCCACCATAATCTGCACATCATCCCGAATAAAACGGGTTTGATTTTCGCTTCTTTCCCGATCATCCATACCGGCGTGATAGGGTAGGGCATCAATACCATCTTTTTGTAACTGTTCGGCAACTTTATCGACGGTTTTCCGGCTGATACAGTAAACTATTCCTGATCCTTTTTGTCCTTTAATATATTGATACAATTGCTGATAAGATTTACTGGTTTTAGGTTGAACTTCATAATAAAGATTAGGACGATTAAAACTAGCAATATGAATGGAAGTATCTCGCAATCCTAATTGTTGAATAATATCTTCCCTAACCTGTTGGGTAGCGGTGGCAGTTAAAGCCAGAATTGGCACGGATGGAAAGCGTTGACGAACTTGTTTAATTTGTCGATATTCAGGGCGAAAATCATGACCCCAATCGGAGACACAGTGAGCTTCATCTACCGCTAAACAGGCTAAACCGAGGTAATTATCAATAACAGCTAAAAAATCTAAAAAACTAGGCGATAATAATCTTTCTGGCGCGACATATAACAGTTTAATTTTTCCTTGCAGGATTAAAGATTCTCTTTCTCTGACTTGTTTAGCATTTAAAGTGCTATTGAGAAATGTTGCCCCGATGCCATTATCAGCTAAAGCAGTTACTTGATCCTGCATTAAAGCAATTAGGGGAGAAACCACCACCGTCACCCCTTTTTTGATTAAAGCAGGTAGCTGAAAACAGAGAGATTTACCGCCTCCGGTGGGCATAATTACTAATAAATCCTGATTATTTAAAGCAGCCTCAATTATTTGGCGTTGATTCGGTCGAAATTGATCGTAGCCAAAGTGATATTTTAAGACTTTTTCTAAAGAGTCAATTGCAGCCATTGAGCAAGGGGAAAGATATTTTTATAGTAGTTATTTTAAGGTTAGGGATTTAAGTAGTCAGTGATCGGTAATCAGTAAAAAGAAAGCTGATAGCCAAAACAACTGACCCTAGGATTGTCTCACCTGATCGGGAACACCAACAAAGGAGAGATTGGCTAATTTTTTCAGATTTTGACAGCGCAATAACTCGTTAAAATTGAGACTCGATCGCCCTTCAATTTCAGCTATAGTCTCAATAGCCGATAATAAGCTTTTAGCGGCCTCGGTTTCCGTGTAACCGCGTCTAACGGCCACTTTTAGGGCTGCTTCATCCGCATCTAATTCCCGTTGGGGGCTGCGTTTTTCCCGCCAAATCCGGTTAATTGCCAAGGCAGTTAAACCCCCCGCTACTGCCATACCGACGGCATCGGTTTGCAGGGTTTCCACGGTTAAACCGATCATACCAGCCAGGGCAATTACTCGATCGAGATCGGGTTTAAACCATTTTACCGCCGTTAAAACACAGACGGCCCTTAACAAGACTAAATCCCGTTGGGGTCTTGATAATTGCCGCCAGAGGTCAAAATTAATTGGAATCGGTCTGACTCCTCTTTGCCAGGGCAGGGGAAAATTAGTTTCGATTACCTTGCTGCTTTCGGGTTTGCTGACAATGCGGGTCATCATCCGTCCCGAAGCAGGCATGAGGTCTAGTAAATGACTAATCTCGTTGTCTTGGTTCATCGATCGCCGGCCAATAGTCTTCGATCATTGAGTATAATCGCTTTCTGAGTTAATATCTCTTTTCCGACAATTTTCTCAACGAAACCGTGCGAGTCCCTACCGTTCGGCTTTGAGGGGTTCGATGCCCCGAAAATCGCCAATAAATTCTTGCATCTTCCTCAAAATCCTCATGTTTTGATTATTAATGAGGGGATGAAACCAGTCCTGACCAGATCTTGCCAACTCCAAGTAAAACCCGAACCGCTTGTGACTACGTTAACGGGAAGGTGAAGCCGAACCTGATGAACGAACTGGCGATACAGTCGCTACGAACTCAACCCAACAAAAAGGACTTGTAGGTTGGGTTGACGTCAGGAAACCCAACTATAGTACGCTTGGATTGAGCCAAGGAAACCCCACAAAAGGTCAGGAGAAGCGAGCGCCGATTCCGACGGATTTAGGTGTTGGCTGTTGGGTTTCGCTTTCCTCTAAAATTGAGAGGTTTTCTTTAACCCATTGATTCGCTCAACCCAACCTACGGACTACGGACTGGCTAAGGACTGGCTCAAAACCAGAGCCGGTAAGCAGGTGCAGAGCAGAAGAAGTTAAGAACATTCCCCGCAATAATGGCCAGCAGGGGCCGGAGAAATAAGGCGGGGAATGCCTGCTTGAGCTAGAGCGCCTGGAACAGCACTTTGGTGTCGGAGAGGGTGGGGGTGAGAGTTCCGGTCAACGTGACAATCGCCAACGGACTGAAGGTTGATCCCGCAGAGCCATCGGCATCGTAGGAGAGTACCCCGCCGCTGTAGGTGAGGTAACCGCCAGCAATTGCACCGGTGTAGGTTGTGGTTCCCAAAGCCCCGCTACCCAAGGCTGTGAAGGCGCTGGCACCGGTTATATCGAACACGATGGTGTCGTTGAAACCGGTGATCACATCCTGCTGGTCGTAGATGCTCAGAAACCGGAAGGTGTCGCCGCCGCCACCGGTGAGGGAATCGTTGCCGAACCCGCCGACGATGGTGTCAATACCATTACCACCATTGATGGTATCATTGCCAGATCCGCCGTAGATCAGATCAAAGCCGCCGAGTCCGATGATGTTGTCGTTGCCGGTGCCGCCGCTGATAATGTCGGCGCCGGTGCCGCCGTTGATGGTGTCATTGCCGTCGCCGCCATTGATGGTGTCGTTGCCGTCGATGCCGCTAAGGTTGTCGTTACCATTTGATCCGGTGATGAAATCCGCGCCAAGTGTACCTGAGCCAATCACACTGTCGCCTCCAGACGGCCCATCATTCGGGTCAGGACCGCCGCCCACGGTCAGGGCGATGTTGGCCGAATTGGCAACACCCTGGTTGCCAAGGATATCGAAATAGTCGTTGGACACCGCCACTGTTCCCGTTGGCGACTGGAAGTCAGTCGCGGTGAAGGCGGCGGTGTAGCTGCTGCCGCTGCCAGTGAAGTTGCTCAACACCCCGTTGGCTAGGGTGACATTACTGGCCGTGAAACTTACGGCTTCGCTGAACTGGAAGGTAACTGTAGTGCTAAAGTTCTGGCCAGTGAGCGGTGAGTTGTCGAAGGTGATGCCCACGGTCGGATTAAGTGTATCAATCGTCACCGTATCCGTACCCGCTCCACCATTGTTACCGACAAGATCACTGTAGCTATCGGCTGCCACGGACACCGAGCCAATGGTTTCCACCCCATCGTCGGCCGTGAAGATGGCCGTATAGCTGTTGCCATCCACTTGGGTGAAGTCGCTCAGGGTTCCGCCGCTGATGTTCACATCACTGTCGGCAAAACCGGTGACATCTTCGCTGAATTCAAAGGTAACGAGAGAACTGTTAGTTCCGTCGTTCAAGGAAGCATCAACGATATCGACTGCAAGGGTCGGATTTTTGGTATCAATCGTCACCGTATCCGAGCCGGCTCCACCATTGTTACCTGCCGCGTCACTGTAGCTATCGGCTGCCACGGACACCGAGCCAATGGTTTCCACCCCATCATCGGCCGTGAAGATGGCCGTATAGCTGTTGCCATCCACCTGGGTGAAGTCGCTCAGGGTTCCGCCGCTGACGCTCACATCACCGTCGGCAAAACCGGTGACATCTTCGCTGAACTCAAAGGTAACGAGAGAACTGTTAGTTCCATCGTTCAAGGAAGCATCAACGATATCGACCGTCACTGTGGGTGGGGTATTGTCGTAGGGAACGAAAACAAATTGTCCATCTACCGCCTTGATACCGTCGGTGCCGTTGACGCTTGTGGCTCTGACACCAAGGGTGACAACACCCCCCGCCAACAGCGCTTCGATCTCTACCCCTTGATCCTTGCTGTAGCTGTAAGTGTAGGTATTACCCGCAGTAAGAAGACTGCTGCCATTATGCTCCGTTCCCGTTAACCCCGTATCGGAAATCTTGTCGTATCCATCCCAGACAATACCAGTCCCATTCATATTGAGACTGTTATCCTTTGATAACAACTTGATAGCGCCATCCGCGTTGCTATCGCCATTAGACCACCACAACGCATTGAGGTCCATCGACCCGTTCTTCATATCAACAGTCCATTGATTTGTGACCGTGTTGTAAGAAGCGGTGAACCAGAGGGCCTGGTTAGTGTTGCCATATTCCCAGGTGTAAGTGCCTTCTTGCAATGCCATGATAAAGACTCCTAATTAACAATTCCATAAATACGGCCGATTCAGGCTCAGTCTGATATATCTTCTAAGTGGAAATGCTTATCCAATAAGGAGTTATAGGTGCCACACGCGTAGAGGAACCGCCGTATCTAAATGGTAACAGATTATGTAGCGTATGTAACCATTCAGGGGGGCTACGGACTCAACCCAACAAAAAGGACTTGTAGTTTGGGTTGACGTAAGGAAACCCAACTATAGTACGCTTGGATTGACCCAAGGAAACCCCACAAAAGGTCATGAGAAGCGAGCGCCGATTCCGACGGATTTAGGTGTTGGCTTGGAGGAACTCTGGCAAAAATCTTACAGTCTCTCAACTCTGGCTCTCTTATGGGGTAAGCCTTCAAGCGAGTGCTAACTAACAGAAACCCGAAATTTGAGTTTTTATTAGAAAAAAAGTTAGCGTTCCCTTGTCAAGCAAGGGTTTCAGAACCTAGATTCGGTCAGGGATTTCCGAAAGTCCCAGAAGAGCGTTAATACTGCACACTTAAAACTCGCATCTGATAACTGATAACTGATAACTGATAACTGATAACTGATAACTGCTATAACCCCCCCCAAACTAATCGGGCTGCCCAAAAGGGAATTAACAAAAATAAAGCAATAAAATCAGCCCATCTTAACTGTAATTGGTGCCAGCGTACTTGATGCTGATTGGGACTGGTAAAACCGCGAACCTCCATAGCGATCGCTATTTGTTCGGCGCGTAAAAGCAAATTATCTAGTAATTTTTCCACTACTGTTAACCAGACGTTTAAACTCTTTTTAATCCCTAATTTTTGCCAATCGATCGCCCTAGTTCGCACTGCCCTAGCTAGATTTTGCACTTCTTCTAAAACCAGGGGAATAAAGCGCAAAGAGAGGGTCAGAGTCAGAGAAATTTCCGTCACCGGCACATTAAATCGCCGTAAAGGACTGATTAAATTCTCTAAACCTTCGGTAATTTCTTCTGGGGCCGTCGTCAATAAAAAGAGATTAGTGCTATAAATTAAAGTAAAAATTAGGGTACTAATTCTCACTGCTAATTCCAAAGAACGTCGGGTAACAAATAAACGACCTCTATCCCATAAAACATACTGATAATCACTTGCTGGCGGTAAATTCAGCCCTTCCTCTGGTAAACGCGGCTGAATACTGACCGCTAAACCATCGGGAGTGATGGCAGTAATCAGAAAGACGATAATCGCTAAAAATATCAGCCAGCCCATCTGTTGCCGCCAGACGCGGGGGGGAATAGGTGCAAGCAGGGTTAACAACATTAATAATCCCACCAAAGCTAAACGCCACCAAGCATTAGCTAATAAAGGTGCTGCTAAAAACACCATTAACCAGATAAATTTTACCCTGGCATCTAGTTGATGTAGTCGGGTGATCGGTTGATCGAGATAAAGACCGATGGGCAAACTTCGCAATAAATCCATAAATTAGACCTTGGTGGCTCTATTAACCGTTTTTTCCACTTCTCGCGCCGGTTTGCCGCGCCAGATTAAGCGGATCGGGGTTCCTTTAAAGCCTAACTGTTGTCGGAATTGCCCTTCGATGTAACGGCGATAGTTATCATTAAAGCGCTGGGGATCGTTAACGAAAAGGGCGATCGTGGGGGGTTGACTCGATACTTGCGTGCCATAGTATAGTTTCCCCTGTTTTCCGCCCCTGGTGGTGGGGGGATTGTGCCATTTAACCGCATCTTCGATCACATCGTTGATTACCGAGGTACTGACGCGACGACGGTGAGATTCGGCGGCAATATCGACTAATTCGAGGATTTTGGTGACTCTTTGCCCCGTCATAGCACTGACAAAGATCATTTCTGCCCAATCCATGAAATACAGCCGATCTTGGAGCATTTTGGTGTAAGTATTGATGGTATAGGTGTCTTTCTCCACCGCATCCCATTTATTGACCACTAGCACCACCGCACGCCCTTCTTCAATGATTCGCCCCGCTAATTTTAAATCCTGTTCGGTGACACCATCTAGCACATCGATGACGAATAGCACCACGTCAGACCGGCGAATTGCCTTAAAAGCACGGTTAATACTGAAAAATTCGGCTCCATAGTCCACATTCTTCTTACGGCGAATGCCAGCGGTGTCAATTAACCGATACACCTGTCCTTCTCGTTCAATTAAAGTATCGATCGAGTCTCTGGTGGTTCCCGAAATCGGACTAACGATCGCCCGTTGTTGTCCAGTTAAAGCATTGAGGAGACTGGATTTACCCACGTTAGGACGACCGATAATTGCCACTTTAATTTCTTCATTTTCGGGAATTGCCGCCCCGGGTGGCAAATATTTAATCAGGGCATCTAGTAGTTCTCCTGTACCGGAGCCGTGAATGGCCGAGATGGGGAAGGGTTCACCGATGGCTAATTCCCAGAATTCCGTCGCTTGCAGGATACCCTGTTCCACCGATTCACATTTATTGACGGCCAAAAGTATCGGGACATTTTGCTGTCGTAACCAAGCGGCAATTTCTCGATCGCCGGCGGTAATTCCTGCCTGGCCATCGACGACAAAAATCGCCACACTTGCCTCTGCTAGGGCGATTAAAGCCTGTTCGCGGATTAAAGGGAGAAATTCGCTGTCATCGTTAAAAACTAGCCCCCCTGTATCGACAATTTGAAAATCTCGATCGCACCAGAAAGCTGGTTGATAGGTGCGATCTCTGGTAATCCCGGGTTGGTCGAAAACGATCGCCTGTTGATCTCCAGCGATACGATTGACGAGGGTGGATTTGCCCACATTGGGACGACCGATAATAGCGACGACAGGCAGTTTCATAAGAGGAGGAGGGGACGGAAATTTAAGACCCAATATTCTATCATAGCGATTTGCGATCGACCTTGGTTGATTGATCGTGTTTCTCATCGCCAGGAAGGGCGGAAATACCTGAAATAACCGCCTAGGCAGGTCTTTAGTCTCTTGTCCGCAGCCAAGGGTCAATCCCAACCAACCTGATAACTGCTGAGAAGGGAGAAAAAAGCTGACGGCTAAAATAACTGATCACTGCCTTTTTCTAGGATTGAGAATCAGAATTTACATCTGTCTTCACTTCGGGGATAATATCGGGTCTTTGGGCATCTTCCCAACCGACCGGGCGTTTAGAATTGTACCAAGCGATCGAACCGATGGTGACAGCAGCGAGAAAACCGACCACATAAACTGCCACAAAATAAACGGGGAATTTGCCACTGGCCACTTCTAGGAGTAAATACATAATTTTTTCACGATTAAGCTTTTAATTTGTATATCTTAACAGAATCGGACCCCTCATCCCTATTCTAGATCGCTACCGGTCCACCAACCAGAAGGCAGCCAAATACCGCCATGGATAGCTATTTTTGCCGGTGTCATCATATATCCCCAGGCTTCGCCGATCAATTCTCGCTCTAGATTATAAATAGGAATTCTGCGACGCTGATACTCGTTTTCTTCTGCAGCTCTGCCGGGTTGATAATCTTCCAAAGCATCCAAAAGCCCTATATCATAATCTGCGTTAAAAGTCAATAAAATTCCCTTCACCCAGCCCTCGCCCTCGGTCAGTCCGGGATAACCGAGGGCGGTAAGATGGTATAAATGCCCCTTTGTGTAGGCGGTTTTAGAGTTGATCACTTTTCCTGCACAGTAGGCAGAATAGTTACTCTCTTTAGGTTTCAGGGTTCCATAAACAAAAACTTCCATCATCGATCCAATTGTGCTGCTACTCCTCCTAATAGGATATCGCCAACAAATTGACTGGCTAAAAGTTCGTGGGGAAAACCCAGGGAAATGGCACTAATATTATCGAGTCGTTGCAGCTGTTCCCCAGTCAGGTTAAAATCCACACAGGCTAAATTATCCTGCAATTGGGACAATTTTCGAGCGCCAATGATGGGAATTACGGAGTTAGGGCGATTTCTGAGCCAATTTAACGCCACTTGTGCCGGTGATTTCCCGATTTCTCTGGCTATCTCTAGGACAGTCTCGGCAATTTTTAAATCGCGATCAAAAATTTGAAAAGGTTGGTCGGTCATGCTTAAACGACCATCGACGGGGTTGGGTTGATTATATTTTCCCGTTAAAACGCCTCCTCCCAGGGGACTCCAAGCTGTCACCCCGATATTTAATGCTTTGGCCATGGGCAATAATTCCCGTTCGGGGGTGCGTTCCTTGAGAGAATATTCTATTTGTAGTCCGATAAAGGGTGTCCATCCCCGTAGGGTGGCCAGGGTGTTTGCTTGGGAGACAATCCAAGCAGGACTGTCAGAAATGCCGATATAAAGGACTTTTCCCATCCTGACCAAATCATCGAAAGCGCGCAGCACTTCTTCAATAGGAGTAAGAGAGTCCCAAAGATGAAGCCAGAGTAAATCAATGTAATCAGTACCTAAACGCTTTAAACTAGCTTCTACCGCCTGAAAGAGGTTTTTTCGATGATTTCCGCAGGCATTGACATCGCCGGGACGGGTGTTGAGAGAATATTTCGTGGCGATTACCCATTTTTCTCGATCGCCCTTGACAAATTCCCCCACTAATGTTTCACTGGTTCCGTTAGTGTAGATATTAGCCGTATCGAGAAAATTGCCGCCCGCTTCCGCAAAAGCCTGAAAAACCGTCCGACTTTCCTCTTTATCGGACCCCCAACCCCAATCTTCCCCGAATGTCATCGTTCCTAGACATAGTTCGGAAACTCGCAGACCACTATTACCTAAAAGTTTGTAACGCATAATTAACTAAAATTTTGAATAATGAAGTTAATTATAATTGAATTTGATTAACAATTTTTCGACAATACTTAGTCTTTTTTGTCAAGTACATTTGATACAATTTTGAGCAGCTAACGGCGGACGGGAAGGGTAACAACCTCTACCGGGGCGATCTCTTTCTTAATCAACATCAAACATAGCATCTAAATCTCTATATCTACTAACTACCCTTGGGATTTCAATTCCGTTTTCAAGAGGTAAATAAAAGATCAGATAATCTTCCCTGTTGGATTTTTTCTGGTAAAATTCTAGCAGCTTGCCGATTTTTCCCCGCCAAGTAACTAGGGTTTGCTGAATAAATCTAAAAACCTTGTTGGCTAAGACTTTTAGACTTTTTTCCCTCAAAAAGTGCCAACCCTTGTAGTGATCCTATCCATTAGTCAGATCTTTCTTAACAAAAAGAGAAGAAACTTAAAAAAAGGGGAAACGATTGATAGGTATAGTTTTGAAAGAAGGAATCAAGGTGGAGGTAAGCAAAAAAATGGAGAAATGGGCAGCCCAAGAATTACA
>NZ_JAPZSR010000343.1:0-12103 GCF_027531875.1 Microcystis sp. LE19-84.1B
ATAGTTGGGCTTAAGTGGGGAACAAGAGTCGCTCGATTTAGCAGTGGAATTAGCCCTACAATCGGCGTTGTCAAATTGAAAGATGCTCCGAATCAGCACCGGAGCATTGCATCTTTCCTCTTCTGATCTGACAACGCCTAACAGGTACTCAAATTGAGCGGCCACCGCTTGTAAGGCAGCGATATCGGCGCTTTTACTCCCCTGTTTAACAGGGAAATAGAACCCAACAGTTTGACATCCTCGCCGCCCTAAAAGTGCGGCGATTCCTAAACCTCACGATTTAAGTTTCTGCTTCCACCACCGTCGCATACCACAGTTAAAAAACCATGTACTGTCCTACACAGAGTCCACAGACTTTCGCCCCATTTCAGAAGCCCGATTCCGTGTGTCCCACGGTACGTTGACCGCCTATAGCTTCTTGTACTTGTTGCGCGCGACTTTTTACCCGGCCAAGCTTTTCTGGTCGGAACCCCCTAAGTCTAGTTTTCCAGGTGCTGCGCCGTCCACTTGGTTTTCGAGACTGGCCTTTTAATTCTAACGTAAAGCCGCCGTTCTACGGCGGGGTTTCAGACCCAAAATTTCCGATGAAAATTCCTAAGTTACCCGATGAAGTCACCATACCGATCAACAGGAAAACTGTCTGGCTTTTTGGTTTGGGGGTGATCCTCTGGTCTTTATTCGTCGTAGCAATAAACGATCACTTTTTTAGGATCGACGAGATTATAGTTTATCCTGACGGTTCGAGGGAATATCGGGTCAATCCGAAATAATTAAATTGTTTGGACCTACTCCCGTGATGTCAAACATCTCTTAATTGTTAAGGTTAGATTTAAACTTCAGTAATTATTGTTTACCTTTAATTAGAATTAATTGAACTTTGAAATGAAGATAAAACACGCGATTAATTGCCATAAGTTCCTAACTTTTCTAATTATACTTGGCTTAATGGCTTTTTATAATAATTTTACGTCGCTCGCTTGGATATACCTTGCTCTACACGGAACTTACGGTATTATGTGGTTGATCAAAGATAGATTATATCCCGATCAACAATGGGAAAAAGAAATATCGGTGGCTGGGGGAATATTTACTTTTATCGTTCTCGGTTTATATTGGGCCGCTCCTTTTATTATTATTAGCGAGAAGGTCACGGCCACCGCTCCCTTAATATCCGCAGCCATAGCGATCAATATCATGGGGGTATTTCTCCATTACGGTAGCGATGCCCAAAAGTATTTTACCCTTAAATATAGAAAAGGATTAATCACCGAAGGCTTCTTTAGTCGTTGTCGTAATCCCAACTATTTGGGAGAGATTTTAATCTATCTCGGTTTTGCCCTGTTAGCCCAACATTGGCTGCCTTTTCTGATTTTGGGTGGATTCATCGCCGGGGTCTTCATCCCCAATATGCTTAAAAAAGACCGCTCCCTTTCCCGCTATCCCGAATTCGACACTTACAAAGCCAACTCTGGACTGCTATTACCCAAACTGATCAAATCTAGTCCAGATGCTCGTCAATCCGTTCAGACCTAAGCATTAGGTATTTCTCGTAAAGATGAACTATAATCTAATTTGCTACTGGGGAGATTAAATAGAGTAATTATTTCCCTTTTGTGACAGTCCGCTGAAAATTTTATCTAAAGTTTTCGACAACTAGACGTATTGGTGGGTCAGCTATATGATTGGAATCAGAGTTTCCCTATAGCGATCAAAAAAGTAATTGATTGTATTTTGGTAACTAAACTAACTTTTAAAAGCCAAGGGTAAGACGAATGCCATTTCAGAACAACTATGCAAATCTAGTTACGGAAAAACCTCAAGCTCACACCCGCTTGATCCGAGATTATGACGGCAGCAATAAGGATTTTGACTTCATTATCATCGGTTCTGGAATAGGAGGTGGCATCTTAGCAGACGACCTAGCCGATCGATTGGGGCAAAGTCATCGCATTCTGGTTTTGGATGCCGGCTCCTTCATCTATCCAACCCATGTTTATAATATCAGTCGCATCCCTAACGGTTCGGTAGCCCCCCACTTTGGCGTAGATAATTTCAAGCAGTCACCTAGCGGTTCCCATTTTATCGGCTCTAAACCCCAATTATGTTTTGGCGGGCGTTCTATTTTTTGGTCGGGACTGATTCCACAAGCTCAAAGTTGGGAGATGGAGTTTTTCCCGGATAATGTACGTCAAGACTTGGAATCGAAGTATTTCCGATTGGCTAATGACAGGATGAATCTATCGTCATCGCTGGGGGATAAAGCAAAAAAGTTGGTGAGCTATTTTCAATCCAGTTCTCTTAATTCAGATTTTGAAATAAAACAAACACCTCGCGCCGTCCATCAACCCTATCTCGACCCCGACGGCACACCACGAGATCAATTCTTTGCAGAACCCACGGGAGTGTTCAACACCGCCGAACTGCTGATCAACCAAGTTGGACTGACCCCCGGTGTCGATCAAAACGGGAAGGGTCTATTCATCAAACTGAATAGTTTCGTAGAAGCGGTTCAGAACGTCCCTTTTGACTGGTATGAGGTCAAGACCACTAACACGATTACGGGAGAGCAGCTCAGTTTTTATTCCCCCAAGGTAATCATCGCCGCGGGTTCTACGGAAAGCCCGAAACTACTCCATCGTTCTAGCGTCTATCAAAGCCTGCCCGATAGAATTCGTAAACAGGTGGGTTTTGGCTTAACCGACCATCCCGTGACAGGAGAATCCCAAGCCTATGTGTCGTCTCTGGGAAGAAACGCTTCACTAATTCCCCTCAGTCGTCAAGACCACGCTAAAATTATCTTCTACTCGCGGGGAAATCGAGATGCTAACGGTCAAGTGATCTACCCCTTCAATATAGAAATGAATGTTAATCATGAATATTGGCATCTGAGAAACAACGATCCTTCTGCCGAACCCGTGGTTGACGATACTAGCAGAACCCGTGTTGACATCAAGTTTAGCTTTGGAAACTGTCTCGATGATGAGAATGGCATTTTCTCCCACGCTAACGATAACTACACGCCCGAAATCCGCTTCAAACGTTTTTCAAATCTAGATGATTTGTTGGGTTCTCGTTTCCCGGCCCTTGCAGGCTGGAATAAAAGCAAAAATGAGTTTTTCGCTCTACTTAATCAAACAAGAAATCGCATTTTTGCCGAGTTCAACGACGTGAACTTCAACACAGGAGAATATGGCGAGGGCGACGGTAAACAATGGCCTTTTGGGTGGGGTACTGTTCACCACGCCTGCGGCACTTTGCGGATGCCTTGGAAAGCTAACCGTAATGCCAATTTCAATAACGATTCGGTTGTCGATGAAGACCTGAAAGTTCGAGGCACTACGGGACTATACGTTTGCGATATGTCCGTTATGCCCATCAGCACCGCCGCTAACCCCGTACTCGCTCTGGCAGGATTGGCTTTAAGACTTTCCGACCATTTGGGTTAAAAGAATCAACAATGCTCTGAATATTTCGTGACCGATCGCCGCTCTATCCTACCAATCTAAGGGACTACAAGCAAAACTTAAATTTGCGGGTTTCGCGGACGGGCAGGGCTAAATTTAAAGGCATCAGCACCCACAGCTTCCAGCGCAGAATATCCGGGATGCTGTGGGATTTATTTAGCGATCGCTATTGGGGGATAGTTGTGCATGGTGCGTTCCTTAAAATCGATCGCTAGAGCATTAGGAGTGACATCAGGGAACGCACCCTACGGCTAACGTTCCCGTTCACCCGCCGCTAAAACCTTTTGTACTCAACCAACTATCTCTGCACGGTCGGTGTGCAACGGGCTTGTTAGCCCGCATCCTCACAATACTCAGCTTCTCCATCTTCTTTTCTGTGTCCAAAATAATTAATAGCCCACTGGTGTAATTCTGGTTTATTACTACTCCACTCCCAAGTTCCACTATCTCCTATCCGTATATCTTTGCCTGGATCAAAATCATATTTCATTAACTCATCGTGTCTAGTAATATATTTGCGATTTTCAGTTTCACCATGCCATAGGTGAATTACCGTTCCTTGTGTATACCCTATTTTTCCATTGATTTCTTCATAGAAGCCTTTCCCCCATTGAAGGAAGTGTGACAACAACTTATTATTGTTACTCATAATTCTCTTAATACAAGAACTAGCAAAGTCTCCACACATAGCATGTGCCATCATATGGTCTGCACTTCCACTAATTAAAGAATCATATAAACTATGTTTCTCTAAAATTTCTCTGCGTGCAGCCCAAGCTAAACCAGTATGTCCATGTTGATGAAAGTTACCTTTCTTTATTAAGTCTGGACTCAGATTAACCACGTACCCAAAACTTCTCCAAGATTCAGCTTCACCATTATAAAATTCATGTCCTCTGGGAAGTCTGAAAACTCTCATAAAAGGTTGAACAACTGGAAATTCATCGAGTAGTTTTGATGTTTCGATAGCCCATCTAGGATTTGAAAAAAGAATATCACAGTCCAACCAGGCAACTTTCTTTACTTCAACAGGCAAACTTTGAATGGCTAGATTTAGAAGCCGCTCTTTCTGCCACATTACGCTGGTGCTTCTAATCTGTAAAACATCCGAAGAAGCAGGTAAATTAAAGTTAGAATCACCAAAAACACATTCGACAGTTAACAGCTTTAATCCTGCATATTGAATTTTTTCTCTAAACTTTAAATAGTTAATATACTTAGATTTGTAATGACTTGGATTGAAATAGCAAGTAATAAGACAGATATCTTTAGATGTTTCATAAAAGTCAGCGGGATAAACACAAAAAGCCATTTTGATTTGCTACCTGTTTCCTAAATCAATTCTAGTTTCTTCGTCTCGTTATGCTAAATATTGGTTTATTCATATCCATCAGGATCACCTGAAACGTTAACAATATCTGGGTCTGCTGGTTCAACGGTAGTAGTAGATGAACCATCAGGATGAGTCGTAGTAATTTCAATTACATCCCCTGGTGATTCGCCCCCTGATGTTACTTGACCTCCAGTTGAACTTACACCTGAACCTTCTGCTTCAGTTCCAGAAGAAGTGCTTGTTGAACCTGGCACTGGATGATCTCGTCCATCACCTGATAAATCTGAGGTATCTACTGTTGAGGAGCTTCCAGAACTTGATGAATCAGGTTGATCTGGTTCAGGTGGTGGATCACCCTCGTCATAGCCCTCATCTGGATCAACTTGCCCAGAACCTGGTAGCGAGACTTGAATATCTACACAGTTGCACTCTACAACGTTTGGAACACTTTCAAGTGCGATTATTAAATCTTTCATATTCGCATTAGAAACACGGATACAACCATTTGTGGGTCTTAATCCTCCACTGGCAGAAGGCTTCCCACCATGTATTGCTAAACCAACTCTTCCGTTATTTTTTGCTTCTAAAGCTTGCCCTGAAGTTGGTTCTAAAGCTATTAAACCTTCCGTTCCGTATGAATCGGCTGAGTATTTAGTTCCTGCACCTGTAACACGAATACCTCTTAATCTGTAGTTTCCTAAGGGGGTATCCCCATAAGAGCGCGTAGGATCTCTTTGAGGATTTGGTGATAAGCTTCGATCTGCTAATACTTTGCGCTTGCTTGGATCAGATGCTGTTTTCTGATCCGCTTTGCCTTTAGCTGGGAAAGGACCTGCGAGAACATTGCCAGAATCATCTTCTAGCCGAATCGATCCATCAACGTTTCTATCTGATGGTAGCTCAACTACTATTTTCGGCATCTTAGATCTCTTCTCCCCAGAGTTCGTGACTTTATTTACATCTAAAAATATGGTTCAACCGTATGTTACTTGTGCTTCATAATCATTTACTTCACCAATAACTCAGCCGCATAACTACATATTATACGGAAAGTTTCTGTATAACACTCTTGAAAGTAACAATATAGGTCAACTTTCCGTATATCACCCCATTTAGGCGCGATCGCCAGAACTTTTCCCCATATCACGCCCAAAAGCGTGTTAGCCAGACTAGCATCTTGCCAAAAACCTTGGTTAACTAAATTCCTGACAATTAAGCTTACTCTAGCAATGATTCCTCTGTCTGACCCCACCCTTAGCAAAAATTTATAATTATTCGACCTTTAGCGATCTCTATCGGGGGAACGATCCAGAAAATCTCTGGCCATTCAAGCCTAGGAACTCTAGCTTTATATCTGGAAGTTACGGATGAAAACGTTCGGGATGCTGTGGGATTTATTTAGCGATCGCTATTGGGGGATAGTTATGCATGGTGTGTTCCTTAAAATCGATCGCTAGAGCATTAGGAGTGACATCAGGGAACGCACCCTACGGCTAACGTTGCCCATCACCCGCCGTAGATAACCTCAAATGCTCACAAACAACCTTTTGACGGTCGGGTGCATGGGCGTTGTTAGACGCGTGAACAAGTGCTCTACCAGTTGTCTGCTTCTCCTCTGCTAATCTCTACTTCGGAAAAATAAGACGTTACATCAATATGAGCAATTTTTTTGACTGCACCATACGGAGCATACTTCGATCTGAGCTTTCTGATGTGGTTGTACAAATCCTCTGGCACAAAAGACAAAACTGGAGTCATCGTCATCTGTACAACCCTCCATTTAGAGGAGTCATCCAGAGATTGCAGCCATGCTGATGTTTCCTTTGGATCTGCCCCTACTGCTGTACCTCCAATAACTCGACGTTCGGCTTTCGAGGTTGCTTTGTAAGAGGATTGCGAATGTTCTGTTCCACTAGTTTCAGTATGGGTGACATCTGCACTACCTTCTCCAACCAAAGGAACACCAATAGATGCTGAAGCACTTTCCTTAAAACTTTCCTCAAGCTTGGAGGTGCTGGAGTCCTTTGCGACTTCGTTACTGTCCCAATAGGTGATCTTCCCTCCAACAGTTAGTGAATTAGGGAGATACCACCCATACTCGTTGAGAACAGTAATTAAATTAGTCATCGCGTGCAGACTCACTTCTTGCTCATCAAGCCTGATTGCTTTTTGGAGCTTATTAAGAAAAGTAGGGGTAAGCTTGCCTGAAAGTGACTCTAAATCCACGTTGAAAGTCTTTTGGGTTACACTGTACTCAGCATAAAGATAGTACGTCTTTTTTAGGCTTTCAGTGGTTTCTTCTCTAGATGTTGAAGTGGATGCAGAAGCATTACCACCAACCTCAACTTCTTCGATCGTTCCCTTGATGCCAGCATTAACTTCGGTAGATGTTTGACCAAACTTCTTCAGCTTAAACTCAAACTCTGACTCAAGAATTTCTGAGTATGACCTTGATGTTTGCGAAGGGGTTTCAACCTCCATTTTACAGGGATCGATCTCTACAAGCATTTTACCAAAATCGAAAGGCAAGCCAGGTGGAAATATAACTCCATAGCCAACGTTGATGTTGGAAAAAATCTTTCTCTGTTCACCTTCAGGCAAGGATGACCAGTTTTCATACGGCATACGATTTCTCCTACTACTTTAAGATTCAAAAAGAGTTTACCAACTGTCTTCTCCGGAGATGCCCGGAACTTTTTGAACAAGATCATTGAAGGCATTCAAATCCTTGACAACGAAAATATACATTTGCATTGCTCCTAACTCCTTTCCTACCTCTACGTCTGATATCTTTCCCCATGTTTCGCTCGAATCTCTTCCTTCATGGATGGCACCCGGAACTACATCGATAGAAACAAAATCAGATGCCACATTAAGGCTAGAGCTAGTTATTTCTGAAGAGTCTCTTGGATAGTGAATTCCATCTTCAGTGTATTTCAAGACCTCATATGCACTAATTTCAAGATTGGAGCGGTTGAAGCCTTCTGTTTTTTCGTAGTCTCTAAAATCTGCAACTTCTATGAATTTGGGCTTCGCTGAATATCGACGTACACTTGCAGTACGAAGTTGATATTTGCTCTTTGTAGTGTAGTAAATGTCCTTGAAGATTTCACCTTCATAGGTTGTTTTCAGCTTTGGCATCAAGCCACAGATTCCCCCAGATGAGGCTATGAGGAAATTGAGTGGAGCATCTTTAGGAACCACACAAGCGTTGCCAATGAATTTCATTCCATCAAGTTTATAGGTGTTGTCCAACATTACTGGCTCAAATTTATTCTCATTGATTTTTTTCGCTTCATCGTCTGCCCTGTTGAGAGTGACTGTCACAGTAATGAGTCGATCGGTAAAATGTGGAACTTGGCTTCCTTGAATGATAGCCATGATATTCTCCTTTTTGTTTTTTCTGTAAACCACAAAAGATTGCAATTTGAGTCGTCCAATGACTCCATTTTCTAGAGAAGAAATTTAAATTTCTCAGGAAACATGCTCAGACTTATGTCCAGAAAAGCTTACTTTGAAGTCAACGCCTCATGACAACGTTAAGGTGCTGCTTTAATTCTGGAAATAACAAGATCGCAGAACCTCTCAGTCTTAACCACATCTGTCCATCTGTCATCCTGTTGTATGTAAGCCAAATCTTCTAGTAAGTAATAAGAAACAACTGAAGGGGTTGCCCCTGCAAGTTTCAAATTCACCCTCGGCATACTGTTTCCATCCCCACGTTGCCTGCTAGGGTCTCGTATTGGAAACCAGTGATCGTCAAATCGTGCGGTATTTTTTATTAGAAGTAAGAACCATGGAGTATCCTGATCTTTTCCTGTCGCATAGTCACACATGAGAAGCATTGTGTTGTAAAGCCGATCGTACCAATTTGAAGGAGGCAGTAACATAGATTTAACATTTTTGGGGTCATAAGGGGCTGGTTCATACAACCCGTATGCATGTCCATTCAGATCATCAGCTTTCGGAGCCATACGAATAGCCAATTTTTGGCTTGTAATTTTTTTCCAATCGGCTTGATCTATAGTTTTCATCAGTTTTCATCTGCTTGGCTGTATTCTTACGCTAAGTCCAAGACCGTCTAACTACATATTATACGGAAAGTTTCTGTATAACACTCTTGAAAGTAACAATATAGGTCAACTTTCCGTATATCACCCCATTTAGGCGTGATCGCCAGAACTTTTCCCCATATCACGCCCAAAAGCGTGTTAGCCAGACTAGCATCTTGCCAAAAACCTTGTTTAACTAAATTTCTGACAATTAAGCTCATTCTAGCCATGATTCCTCTGTCTGACCCCACCCTTAGCAAAAATTTATAATTATTCGACCTTTAGCGATCACTATCGGGGGAACGATCCAGAAAATCTCTGGCCATTCAAGCTTAGGAACTTTGGCCTTATATCTGGAAGTTACGGATAAAAACGTTCGGGATGCTGTGGGATTTATTTAGCCTGTTGAGTTTCAATCCCTAATAAGGCTTAAGCTTAATTGCTTCAGTCTCGTTACGGGGGCCTCACCTTCGGCCCTCTGTTTCAATCCCTAATAAGGCTTAAGCTTAATTGCTTCCGAATCGAAAAGCTTGAGATCGATAAGCTTGAGACTGTTTCAATCCCTAATAAGGCTTAAGCTTAATTGCTTCGGTGCGAAGTTTCAAGCCAAACGCGCCCCGTAAATTTGTTTCAATCCCTAATAAGGCTTAAGCTTAATTGCTTCCTGTTGGGTTACTTGGTGGTGGAGTTCAAGAAGATGTTTCAATCCCTAATAAGGCTTAAGCTTAATTGCTTCTTTGAAGCCATTTGCTTTAAAATGGCTTTAGTTTGGTTTCAATCCCTAATAAGGCTTAAGCTTAATTGCTTCCTTTTTATCTGTCACAGCCGCACTGTATGCAGACTGACGTTTCAATCCCTAATAAGGCTTAAGCTTAATTGCTTCTGCTGATTACCCTAGAGGCCGGTTTATCTTCCTGTTTCAATCCCTAATAAGGCTTAAGCTTAATTGCTTCGTTCTGACCGATGATAAACAACAGACACACCTGAAACGTTTCAATCCCTAATAAGGCTTAAGCTTAATTGCTTCCCCATCTTCCCGAAGCCCTTTTGCATCAAGGGGTTCAGGTAAGGATTGCGCCCCATTCGCTAAAATTCAGTTTTCAAGGTTCTGCTCGGTCTAAAAAATCAGTCTAGTAAATCCCAGATCGTAAGCTGGGCAGGGTTTTCGGGGATTGCGCCCCGTGATTTTTTAGGCTTTCGCTTAAATGCCTTATCAGATAAGGCTTTTGGTTTGTTTTTGCCGTGGCTATCCTCGCGCGGCTGAGGTGGGGCGGAAGAAAAAATAAGGGATTGCGAGCCATTCTCGGGCTGAGTGGGGGTGCGATTCCCTTCCTGCTTCATCTGCTTACTAATCGAGTGTTCGGCATTCTCTATCGGCGCATCCCCGATAGACTCTTGATTTGCATCAAGATCAGGCGTAAATTTCCCCTCTAAACCAGGGTATTTTCCAATCATAGAGACAGGAAACTTGCATAAAGAGCCAATAGCTCTTAAAAACTCATCTCGTAAGCCACGGATCAAAATATTTGCGGCGGCATTTTGATCGGCGTGAGCTTCGTAACCACAGCTAACACATTTAAACTTCGATTGACTGACACGGTTAGCTTTATCAATATTACCACAATTGGGACAAGTTTGGGAAGTATGTTTAGGATTAACTCGGATTATTTTTCTGCCACGTTCGTTAGCTTTACTTTCAATAAAAGTACGAAGTTGACCAATAGCATTGTCGAGCAATACTTTATTTAATCCAGACTTTCTTTTTTTGCCATTTTGTTTATAGCCATCGCCGTCTTCTCTTTCTTTAGGTTTTGCGGCGGCTGTCATGTTTTTTAGTTTTAAATCTTCTAAAATAACTGATTGATATTCGCTGGTTATTTTATGGGCTAATTGAGCATTTCTCCCTTTTCTTTGACGAGCAATTTTCTCGTGAACACGAGCGAGTTTAGCGTAGGTTTTACGCTGATTATTAGAGTTATCTTTTTGCCTAGAAGCTTGACGCTGTAATCGGTTAAGCCGCTTTTTCTGAATTTTTGCGTAGCGTTTAGCTTCTGATTGTCTTCCTAAATCGTCGGTAAATATTGCCACAGCACCCATATCTAAACCAACACATTTATCGGATTCTTTATAGATCGTGTTGTCGGTTTCAACGGTTAACTGTAGATAATAACCCGTCGCTTTACGAGTAATTTTAGCCATTCGGGGAGCTTTCCCTTGCAATCGATCGAGTCCCCGTACTTTTAATAATCCTATCTTTGAGGAAACAATAACCCCATTGGATTTAATCTTTATAGTTTCAGGTTGCCCGTTAACAAGAGTCTCCACTTTATCCCGTCTTCCTTTAAATCTAGGAATCCCCCGAATGCCTTTTTTAGCGGCATCGTAAGCGGGTCTAACTACGCTTTTGAAAAAGCCTTTTTTAAACTCTGTTTCAATTTCACCAATAAATTTTGCCGTATTTTCTCGAAAATAAAAAGCAAGTTTTTCTCTGTTGAGATAATTAACAGCGTCCTTGTCAATATTTTCGGCATTCATAAAACGACGGATAGCGATCGCATCTAAGGGAGTATATTCTTTCCCGTTGCTTGTCTTTTTAAAATAGGCGATTTTACAGCAAGGATTACCGATTAAAAGCTTTTTCTCTTTATCTTTAAGGGTTTTAAACTCTTTTTCGTCGTAATGCCCAGAATAACTTAAGTCCCATATTTCAGAGCTAAACTCATCAAATTTATGTTTTTTGCGATAATATCTTTGTTTTGATTCTTCCTTAAGTGCGATCGAAAGATTCCAGAGCAACTTACACGCAGCCAAAGACTGATCAATTTTGCTGACCTGTTCTTCGGTGGGATGAATTTTAAACTCAAGGACTTTCATAGCATTGAGGTAAGGTAAAATAACTCTATATTACCTTAAAAACAAAGCAATGACAACAGATAGACTATATACCTTAACGGCAAAAATCCCACCAAACGAGCTAACAATCTTGGAAAATTACTGCAAAAAGGCAAAAAGGACAAAAACAGAAGTAATTAGAGAATTAATTAGAAATTTGAGCGGTAGGGTTGACTCATGAATCAACCCTAACCCTGCCTCCCCTCCCCGCTCTTGGGGAGGTAGGGTCGTTTCATTCTCTTTTATGTCATTCTCTCAAATCCTTATCTGGCAACGTTTTTAGTCGATTTCTCGGAAATACATAGCTGAAAATTTTTAAAAACGTCGTGCTTTGCTTACCTTATAAGGGATTAAAGGTAGCA
>NZ_JAPZSR010000139.1:0-42018 GCF_027531875.1 Microcystis sp. LE19-84.1B
TTCCTAAACAGGTTTTCCCCACTGTCATATCGGGAACTAATTCCGTAGATTGGAAGGAAACCGAAACGTAAAATCCCGACGCTTTTTGGATAATTCGAGCTTGTTTAGGCTCGAACCCAGACGGGTATTCTCTAGATTGCCTGATTCTAATTTTTCCCAATTGTGGAAAATTTAAGTATTCGTCACCTAGAAAGCTTTTTGACAGCGCAGGAAAAACAAAACTCCGCATCTTTTTCTTAAATCTAGGAAAGCCGAAGCCTTTCGATTTCATCTGGTTAAACGCCTTATCTAAAGTTTTTAAGACTTGCTGTAAAACTTGAGCGTTAACCGTCTTTAATATCGGGTAAACTTTTTTAGCTTCCGTTAGATTTTTAGCTTGAACGAAGTAATTAGGATAGGGTTCATCCGCAGGAATTATGTACTCGGAAACTAGCGAACAGTGATCCGCAAGACACTTTCGAGAGTTTAACCAATCTTTCCGTTCTGAAAGAGCGTAATTATAAACGCTTTTGCAAACATCAAGAATGTGGATTATCTCCTGTTCCTGTTGTCTGTTTACCTTTAGTTTGTACTGGTAGGTAAGCGTTATCACTGTCTTTCGTGAGCGTGATGTATAGTTAAATTATAACACTTACTGCCTAGGATATCAACTATAGCGGTTCTCACACCTGTGTGGCACAGTTTAACCTTTGCTAATTAAGCTTTTCACCATCGATAATGTATCTCTTGCGAACAGGAAACGCTATAATTACAATCATGGACCAAACTAATCGCTAACCTTAAAACAGTTAGTAGTCGCTTAATTAGACAAGAATTTCCGTATTTGGCGGCCGAGTATTTCGACAACAAACCCTATTTTTGGACGGGAGCTTATTTCGTGGCTAGTTGTGGCGACGTTACTGTCGAACAACTAAAAAAATACGTCGAGAACCAAAACTCCCCGAAAGTGGAAACGCTACCGCGTTAGTTTTATTCTGGTCGCGATTCATCTCGCTCCATTGAGATAGTTTTGATTCCCGCTCTGGCCCGGTCGGGAGGAAATAATACCAATTCTCCAAAGTCTGACTACAGAAGTTTAATCCCCCTAAATCCCCCTTAAAAAGGGTGACTTAAATTCGATGTGTAGTTTTCATTTAGAGAAATGGTATAAGCATATTCCAGAAAAAGGGTTTTTTTGAGAAACCCGTTTTCTAACTGATAACTCAAAAAGATTGGGATTGAATGGCTGTGATTACCACCGTATTGATAATATCGGGAACGGTACAACCGCGACTGAGATCATTGACGGGTTTTTTTAATCCCTGTAGGATTGGACCAATCGCTAAAGCTTTTGTTTCCCGCTGTACGGCTTTATAAGTATTATTACCTGTATTCAGGTCAGGAAAAATAAACACCGTCGCTTGGCCCGCCACCTCTGACCCCGGCATTTTTTGGGCAGCTACTTCCTTATCCACGGCCGCATCGTACTGAATCGGCCCTTCTAGCTTCAAATCGGGGCGTTTTTCCCTAGCGATTTTGGTCGCTCGTCGTACTTTTTCCACGTCTTCTCCCTGGCCCGATTGACCCGAAGAATAGGAAAGCAGGGCGATTCGCGGTTCAATTCCGAATTTTTGGGCGGTTTCGGCAGAAGATAGGGCGATTTCGGCTAATTCCTCGGCACTGGGGTCGGGATTCACCGCACAATCCCCATAGACCAAGACTCGATCCTCTAGACACATAAAAAAGACCGAGGAGACGATCGCACAATCGGGCTTAGTTTTGATAATCTGGAGTGCAGGCCGAATCGTGTGTTGAGTTGTATGCACTGCCCCCGATACCATACCATCAGCATCGCCTTGATACACCATTAAAGTGCCAAAATAGGAGACATCCTGAGCATAATCCCGGGCCATATCGAGGTTCATTCCCTTGGCTTTTCTCGCTTCGTAGAGGGTCTGCACATAGCTTTCAAAATGGGGACTAGCCACGGGGTTAATAATTTGCAGGCGATCGAGATCGAGAGTGATACCATGTTTTTTAATCACTATTTCGATCTCGTCCGGTTGTCCCAAGAGGGTTAAATCGACGATATCCTGTTCGATTAAAACTGTGGCTGCCTGGAGGATGCGCGGTTCAGTACCCTCGGCCAAAACGATGTGCCGTTTTTGCGCTTTGGCCTGTTGTACGAGATTATAGGTGAACATCTTCGGGGTAATCCCCTGGGTCCGCAAAGTGTGAATTTGCGCTTCTAGGCGATCGAGATTGATGTTACTGTGAAAAAGCTGCAGACTGAGGTTAATTTTATCGTAGTCGGTCGAGGTCAGGGTGGTCCGCACTTGGTGGATGCGTTCGGCCGTGGTGTAGGTATCGGTGGTGACGGAGAGAATCGGTAAGGGATCGGGCAAACCTTCAATTAAACGGGCGATCGAAGGATTGAGGTTATGACCTGCTGTTAAGACTATACCGGCTAATTGGGGATAATTGGCCGATTGGTGGGCCTGTAACATCCCGATAATCACATCGCCGCGATCCCAAGGGGTGATAATTAAACTATCTTCTTTTAACCGCTCTAGGGCATTTTGCATCTGCATGGCCACCACCAGAAAGTTACTAGCTAAACTGTCTAATCTCTGCTGTCCGTAGAGAACTTTTGCCTGTAATTGTTGGGCGATTTCTGCCACTCGCGGGCTGCTCAGTTTGGCATTGTGGGGAATCACTCCTAGAGCATATTCTTGGGGGGGAAAAATTTTAGTCAGGGTTTTCCGTAATTCCCCTATTTTTTCCTCTTCAGCTTGATTGATAATAATCCCAATCACCGTACAACCTTTATCTTGGTAGGTGTCGCAGGAAATCAGGATCGGACTAAGGGCATCTTCGATACTGCGATTGTGGGCATTACCTAATATTAAGATGGGATGGCCGAGATTTTTGGCAATTTCTGTATTTAGTTCAAATTCAAAGGCGGAATTTTCTTGCAGGTAATCGGAACCTTCACAGAGGATAAAATCATATTTTTTTTCTAAGTTTTTAAACTTTTTGATAATTCTTTCGATGATTTCATCAAATTTTTGTTGTACCAATAAATCCTTAACTTCGTCATAACATAAACCAAAGGCCTCTTCGTAGGTTTGTTCTAATTTAAAATAATTGAGGATTAAGTCAATGTCTTCGTCCCGATGACCTTGGGAACAGTCGAGAACAATTGGCTGGAAAAAAGCAACTTTATTAGTTTTGCGGAGAATTAAGTCAATAATTCCTAAAGCTACTAACGCTTTACCGCTTCCCGTTGCCGTCGTGCTGATATATAAAGAGTTAGTCATGGGTAGAGAAGAATAATAACGAGGGTGGAATTTAATTCACTCACCCCAACCTTGAGGTGGGCAATTGATCCCCCCTTAATCCCCCCTTAATAAGGTGGTTTTGATCCCCCCTTAATCCCCCCTTAATAAGGGGGGCTGCGAGCAAGTTGTCTATAAGGGCGTGAATTGTTGGGAAATTTTCAGGTAAACTATCTTTAGTTGTTGGCTAATCCAGAGATTTTTCTCACAGAGCGATCGCTGTTTGAATATCTACCAGAGAGTGATGGACTATACCTTGTAATCTAGCAGTTATTTTGTCCGATTGCTGTTCACTGGTAACATTTTTTCCATGAACTTGATTTAATTTCCTCAGATTACAATAAAGACTCCAGAAAATCCTATCACCGGCTTTCCAGCTAAGGCTTGGTTTTTCATAAAGATTTAAGTAGGTAGGCGTTAAAAGTTGTCAGACACCCCCCTTATCAAGGGGGGCAGGGGGGATCCCCCCGCCTATCGGCACCCCCTTTATCAAGGGGGGCAGGGGGGATCGAACCTAAAATCCATTTTTAATTTAATTATAACCAGCTACTTAAGCTTATCTCCCTCGGATTGCCATTAAATTTTAACTAGAAGCGATTACCCCAGATTGTTGAAACCATTGGCTAATTCCGGCGGCTAAAACTTGCGCTAATTGTTTTTGTGCCTGAGTATCGGTAATCCATTCAAATTCTTGAGGATTACTCATAAATCCTAACTCTAATAACAATGAAGGACTACTATAGGGACGAGTTAAAGCTAAATTATTCCAAAATACTCCATAGGAAGGACGGTTAAGATTTTTAGTTAAATAATCGTGGAGAAAAACCGATAGATCCGCTGCTTGGGGATGATACCAAAATATGCCAATTCCTTGAGTATTTAAGGCATCTCCATCATCAGGTAAAGCATTATAGTGAACTGATATTGCTAGGGTTGGTTGCAGATTATTAATCATCTCTACCCGTGCCGGTAGGGATAAATCAATGTCCGTTTCTCTGGTTAAATAAACTGTTGCCCCCAATTTTTCTAACTCCCGTTTAATTAATTTAGACATAAGCAAATTAATCTCTTTTTCTGTGTAACCCGTCGGACCGACAGCACCGGTTTCTTTACCTCCGTGTCCGGGATCTAATAAAATAACTTTGCCCTGTAAATTATCACTTTTTTCCGGGGGATGACGCAGGGTTAAGATTAAATTTGTCCCCGGGTAACGAAGACTATAACCCCACTGTTGTTTTTGGTTAAGATTAAAAGTGTATTCTATCGTAGTCGGGTTAATTTGTCGCCAATCTAAACGTCTGATTAAAGGATTATCCACTAGAAAAATTGTATCGGTTTGGGCAATGGTATTATAAAGGGTCAAAATAAATTTATCATCCTCTTGTGCCACGGCGATGGGTACAGGATGGGAGAGGGGAAAAATAATTTCCGTTGCTTGATTGATACTTCGAGAAGAGAGACCGCGAATATTAGCATTATCTAAGACCTCATTAACTATTAAACGGGTTTCTTGCTCTAAAATCCAACCACCATAATCTAACCGTAACCAATCCCCTTCTTTCCCGGTGACTCTCGCTTTTGTGCCTTGGGGTAAAGGAGTTAAACGGGAATAATCACTACCCGGCCCCGTGCGCGCTACCCCTTCCGCAACTATAATTTCAATCACCGGTAAATTTTGATCGCTAATAATGTTAATTTCTCCTTGACCTTGTTGGCTAATCGAGCGATTATTTAATTGTGCTGTAAAAATAGGTTTTCCTAAGTTAGCCTCTTGCTTAAACTGCTGACAACCTCGATAGTAACCAGTTTTATCCTCGGAATTCGCTTGATTAAGATTAGTTAAAACTGCGGCATTACTAGGCAGTTTTGTGGTTTGAGGTTGGGGTAAAAGAGGCAGAATTTTATCTCCTAACTGCACAGAAACCTGAGCTTGGGGAGTGGCAATCGCACTAAAACAAATCCATTCCCCCACTAACCTCGTCCTATGGACAGCAGGACTGAGAGAGTTATCAGCAAAAGCTAATCCTTGGGGAATAACTGCTTGAGTATCTAGACGAATTATTTGACGATTAATAGTTTGGTTTTGATAGCGAATAGTGAAATTATTTTCGCCAACTTCTAGGGGAAAACTAGGGGCAAAATATCCTTTAGCACTGCGTTGAATCGGTTGATTATTGAGCAAAACTTGACCCGATGGAGGAGCAGAGCCAATAAAAAAGATTCTAGCGGCCGTGGTTTGATGATTATCGGGAGGATAAACAATCATCAATGAGGTAGATTTAGCGCTGATACTGTGATAAAAACCGATTAATAGCACTAAACCCCAACCAATTAAGATATTTTGCCCAAAAGTTCTCACTTTTAACCAGAATGTCCCCATATTATCCCCCTCTTAGCTGACAAATATTATCCTAAGACAAATTCTAAAGGTTTGTTGTTCGTCTTCTAAGCTGTACTGTATTTAAACTGATCGGGAAAATTCAGTACAAATGCTCTGACTTCTTCTCCCCTCTCCCTGTTTTTGACCCTCATCCCTTATGATCAATATAGATTAACTTTTGTAAAGGAATCGGAGTTATGGCTTTAACCGTTGGAACAATCGCACCGAACTTTACCACCACCGACGATACTGGAAAAACCGTTTCCCTGTCGGATTTTCAAGGTAAAGTCGTAGTTTTATACTTCTATCCCAAAGATGATACCCCCGGCTGCACCAAGCAAGCGCAAAGCTTCCGGGATAACTACGAACAATACCAAGACAAGGAAATAGTAGTCTTCGGGGTGAGCAGGGATGACCAGGGTTCCCATGCACAATTTAAAGAAAAATACGGTTTACCCTTCCAATTGCTCGTAGATACCGATGGTGCTATCACCAAAGCTTATGATGTCGATGGGGGTGGCTATTCTAAGCGCGTCACCTATATCATCGATGCAGAAGGCAAAATTAGCCATGTGGATGACAAAGTGAATACCGCTAGTCACGCATCGGATATTCTCTGTGTCGTCGGTTAATTTTTCCTAAAATCTTTTCTGGGTGTGTTAGGGGGGCCTAATACACCCGGTATCTATTTTTTAGTTCACTGATAATCAGTTTTTAATAACCGGATTTAGTCTGATCACCCTGATAAACTTAAACTAACGAAATAGGGCTTGCTGAATAAATGTGAAATGTAGGCGAGGCAAGGGTTTTGGGCTTTTCTTGCGAAACAGGTGCAAGGTTTTGAGTCCTGTAGGGGCGAAGCATTCGGGCGATAACCTATCGCTGAAACCGTAGATTTCCTATCCGAATGCTTCGCCCCTAATTTTTGCCGCAAGCCCTATTTAAGGCCTGCTGATGAGGAACTGAATATCAAAAATCGGACTACAATAATGCTATTATCAAATATCTTGGTGGGATTAATCGGCAATCATGGTTAAGTTTAGCAAGTACCTAAAGGGGTTTGGGATTGTTGCTGGAGTGGCTTTTTTGTTGTTGGTTACTCACCGAGCGGCTCCCCGAAAGGCAGTGGAAAATGAGCAGATGAAGGGGGTTTGGTTAACCAATATTGGCACGATATTGTTACATCATACTACGTCCTTAGATGAGGTGTTAAATCATCTTTCGCGATCGGGTTATGATCGGGTGTATTTTAGTGTTTATGGGTTGAGGGGAACGCTTTATCCGACTTCCCAACGTCCGACGAATTGGTTGTTTGTGCCGCCGTTGAGCAATCCCTGGAGGGCAGCGGTTAAGGAGTCTTTACGGCAGGGTTTGAAGCCATTTGCTTGGTTTGAGTATGGTTTGATGCTGTCGCCTAAGGATCCCATTGCCAAAAAGCATCCGGATTGGTTATTAAAAACGCCCACAGGGAAGACGGTGGTGGAAACGAATGTCTGGTTAGATCCAGCGAATCCGCAGGTGCAAGCCTATCTTTTGGGCAATATGGAAGATATTTTAAAAGAAAAAGATTTGGCGGGGATTCAGTTAGATGATCATTGGGCGGTTCCCCGTGTTTTTGGCAATAAAAGTCAAGCTTTAACGAATTTAACCCGCAAGTTGCACGATCATGTCAAGGCGATTAATCCCAAGTTGGTGGTGAGTCTTTCGCCTAATCCTCACTCTTTTGCGGTGAATAAATATAATCAAAATTGGTTGGCTTGGGTGCGTCAAGGGATTGTGGATGAGGTGGTCCTACAGATCTATCGGAAAACTCCCAATCAGGTGGCGGCAAGTCTTTCGGGATCGGGACTGGCGACAGCTTCCCGGTATGTGCCGGTGGGGGTGGGTTTATACGCGGGTTGGAATCCTGATTTTTCCTTAAAGGGTTTACAGGCTCAGATGAGGACGGTGGAGCAGCAGGGTTATGGCTATTCGTTATTTTGTTGGGAATTTGTGGTCATGCGTCATCTTTTTAATCATATTCCCCGGTTTTAAGTGAAAAGGCTAGTATAATTAAGGCTGTTCTAAGTAAGTGGTTCTAATTACATAGAAGATAGATTTTGCCTTCGATCTCCCCCTGCCTTCTATGGGGCTGATTCATAGTAGGGTTGATTCATGAATCAACCCTACCCTTAATACTGGGGCTGATTCATTCTCCGAATCTAATTCTTTTTTTTGCTACTCTTAATGGCTTATGAGGTAAGCTAGGGAGTAGGGGAGTACAGGTTTTTGCTCTCATAGTAGATTGATTCATGAATCAATCTACCGTTAGAGGAGCCTCATACACCCAATGTTTATTTTCCAATTCACTGATACACTCGACCGCGCCAACTTTGGGGACGGGTAAAAGCAGAGATAAAAATGCGGATAACTGCCAGCGGATCTGCTAGGGGAGATAGCCAAAATAATCCTGAAGATAGATTGACTTTTTCGCCGCGATAGTAGCTAGGAGAAACAGCCAATAAAAGGGCAAAACGAATCAATAACAGCAGCAGGTTTAAAGTCAAGACAATTTTTAAACTCAGGAAATCGTAGCCAAAAAACAAAGCTGTGAGCAGTAAAGGTGTGATAATTATCGGTAATCCCTGAGTAAGAGCTAATAAAGCTAAATCGCCCCATAATTGCCCCTGATAGGAGGCATCTTTGAGGTCAAGAGATCTGCCCCATTCGCGCCAAGTTTCCCTGAGTCCTTCGTACATCCGCACGCGAATTAACTTCGCCCCATCGAGAAATCCCACCCGATAGCCTTTCGTTGCCGCTAGACGGGCGAGGGTGACATCATCGCAAAAAGAACCTTTTGCCCCGCTATAACCGTCTAAAGCCGCTAAAACTGACCGCCGGCAGAGAAAACATTGACCATTGGCCATGACTCGTTCGGGATCTTGCCCGCGCACTCCGGCCGCATCAAAGCGATAGAGCAAAGTCATCAATAAAGCCGGCTGTAACCACCATTCTCCCGGATAGGAGAGGATAAATTGCGGCGACAGGGAAACTAAATCGTAACCTTCTGCGATCGCAGCTTTGACCAAACTAGCCACTAAATTTGCCTGAGGTTGCGTATCGGCATCAATGCCCAAAATCCAGTCACTTTTAGGAGAACTAAACAAAAAACCATTGTGTAACGCCCAGGGACGACCTACCCAATCAGGAGGCAAAGGATAATCGGTTTTCAAGCGAAAGCGGGGGTCTTTTGCCGCTATCTCTTTAACTTTTTCCCGCGTACCATCTTGGGAATTGCTATCGACAATCAGAATTTCTCGCACTTCGTAACTCTGTTGACTCAATCCCTGTAAACAACCGTCAATCCTGGCCACTTCGTTTAACGTCGGCACAATCACGCTTACCGTCCCTAACATCTCCGGGGTGGGAGGTTGGGGAGTCAGGGGAGGACGACGACGCGCTCCTTTTAGCAGACGGGAAAGAAGGATAAAAAAGGCAACAGCCTGAGACAGCAGTAGCCCCAGGCAGAATGCACCGAGAATTATCTCAGTTAACAACTTATTTGGCTCCTCTCACCGAAACAACGGGGATTTTTAGGGTTGTTACTTCGCTTGTCGGCACTGTTTGCCCGGAAGCAACAGTCTTGGCGCGATTATAGAGGAGTATTAAAGGCAGAATACCGGTGAGTAATCCTAAGAAAATCGGCGGATAAATACCAGCACCCATACTCATGACCGTAGCAAAGCCAAAATTACCCAAATACATCACAAAAGGCAGGGTTAAATCTTGACTTGGCAGTTTCACCGGTTGCACTTGCCAGATTAAAGTGGCCACCGTCATAAAAACACAACCCGTGCCAAACCAACCGGCAAAATTTTCATAGGGCATCCCAAAAAAAGCCCCCGGTTGTTCCCAAATCCAGAAGGGGATGGTAGTTTGACTCATGGCCGGATCTAGGACAAAATCCCAGGAAGTTAATAATACCCCCCCGATAGCGATCGCTCCTAGATTTTGTAGCCATTGGGGTAAAGCAAGAGTGGATAAACCAACACGAGCGATAATATAGGCACTAAAACCGAGATAAAACCAAGATAGGGGGATAGTAAAGGGTACTAAACCTGCAATTTTGTAACCTAAGCCCGAAAGATAACGATAATGACCGAAAGGAAAGCCGGTACTGGTTCCTAATAGTTCGCTACAAAGGGATAAACTGATAGCGGGAACCATGAATCCTAACCAGTGCCACACTCCTAGAGTCCGATAGGCATAAACAGCCACGGCTGCCATTCCTAACACCATATACACCACACCCCCGCCGGCCATTGACCAAGCAAAGAAGGTTTTGCCAAAATCTGGTAAATTGGCCACAAATTCGGGATGGGGCAGAACTAGCAACAATCCCGCTAGTCCAAAAGCCATCGATACAATATGACCGATGAGCAGAGCTTTTTCGATCGCAATTAGTCGTCTCATTAAATCTCTAGCACTGCGAAAGGATAATCATTTTCAAGTTTACAAATCTTTATTAAAGAATTATTACCCAGATCGGTCACTTTCGGCAAAAAAGTTTTACAGGGGTTAGGGAGTTTCCTGTAGTGGTGGTTTAGGAGTCCCTAGGCAGTCCCGATGAAAAAATTTTCACCCCCACAGATGAAAGAGGTTTCCTTCCCCACACCCTACACCCCACACCCCACACCCCACACCCCACACCCTCTTTCAAGTCAGGAGAATCAAGAACGAATAATAATCAATCAAATTGTCTATTTAGAGATTTTGTGGTACTTTATACTTAGTTTTTTCATTTTTTCAACCCCCAAAAATTAATTATGCAAGGGGCAATGACTAAAAATGCCTGAAAATAAATATATGTTAAAAATGATGCTTTTAGCCCGAAAAAAAGGTTCTTCGGTTTGTGTTATGTAATGGACGGCGGTTATAAGGGATAAAACCCTTATATAGAAAGACATGGCTGCGATTTTTGCCAATTGTTTTCGATCTAGAACGAGCTAATCAATTAAGTCTCTTGCCAGATAAGGATTTAGTCGATTTATGCCCCCTGCTCGAACCAGACCAAGTAACGAAGAACCAAAACTCTCTCCACCAGACTCACTATAATTAACACAGTAGCCTAGCTATGTCGGCAGAATCTAGACATCGTAGCTTACTTGCCAATCGATACCAACTGGTCGAGTTGATCGGTAGCGGCGCCATGGGACAAGTATATCGAGCAGAAGATAAACTATTAGGTGGCGTAACCGTCGCCGTGAAATTCCTCTCGCAAACTCTCCTCAACCAAAGAATGCGTGAGCGCTTCGAGCGAGAGGCGACTATTTCGGCACTTTTAGGCGAAAAAAGTATTCATATTGTTAAAGTTCGTGATTATGGTGTAGATGACAAGGAAGTCCCCTTCTACGTCATGGAATTTTTGCCGGGGGAGAGCATGAGTGAAATCATCAAACATCAGCCGCTGCCCCTCCCGCGCTTTCTCAATCTCACCCGTCAGATTTGTTTCGGCCTAGAATGCGCCCATAAGGGTATTATCTTCCAAGGGGAGATGTGTCCGATTATTCACCGGGACATCAAACCAAGCAATATTATGGTGATTGAGGACTCAGGATTAGGGGAATTGGTGAAAATTCTCGATTTTGGCATCGCTAAACTCATCCAATCGGGAGAATCCCAAACCCAATCGTTTATGGGAACCTTAGCCTATTGTTCCCCGGAACAGATGGAAGGTAAAGAACTCGATCATCGTTCCGATATCTACAGTTTCGGGATTGTGATGTACGAGATGATCACGGGAGAAACGCCCCTTTTTCCCGATAATCCCTCCTTTGGCGGTTGGTATGAGGTTCACCACTACGCCGAACCCCGTTCCTTTAATTCTAGCTTGCAATTACCGCCAGAATTAGAACAGTTAATCCTGCGCTGCTTGGCCAAAGCACCCAGCGATCGCCCGTCAAGTGTTACAGATATACTACAACGTCTCGAACGACTTGAATCCCTAGTCAAAAATGAAATAGCCACAAAAACCGATGATTACACCAGCAAAATCAAAACCCCTCCTGATTTCAATCAAACCATTGTTTCTGCTGCTAATGCGAGGGATATCTGTCTCAAGTCCAGTTGGCCCGAGGATAAACCGCGCCAAAAAATTGTCTTCTCACGCTGTCTCCAGGCTGCTGACGGCGTTTTTCCCGGTTTATGGGTAATGTTGGATCGAGAAGATATCGCCGTCCGGGTTGCTAGTGTCCGTTATAATCAATTCCTCTTTTTACCCACACCTCACCCGATGATTCTCTGGATTACTGTCCTCTATCATCGTCAATGGAGCCCCCGCTGGTTGCCTTGTTATTTGGACTTAAAAACCCCCCAAGGTCAAAAAATGACCAAAACCCTCGCCGAAGCCGGTCAATACTGGATTTTATTTTTCCCCCTCGAAGGCAGCAACATCTGTGAAAATGTGATCACCGTTAATATTCCCGCCAATCAACGCCAAATTTTGCAGCAATGGCTGACCGATGGTCAATCGGGCCAAGGTGGCAGCTCGCAAATTAGCAAGCGGATGCTAAAACAGAAACTCGAGCAACTTAAACCCCAGATTCTAGCCAAATTAGAGTCGGAACTGGCCGGGCAGCCCTAAAAAATCAGGGGGGTATTAACTAACCCTGTCTAGCTAAGGCTTCGCTTTGTTTCATTAAAATACTCGCACTAGGCTGGGTGAGCTCAGGCGTTTGGCAGGTCGATAATTTAGCCAGCATTTGAGGATTGACAATCAAATAGTTTTTTAACCAATTACAGCCTCGAACCAACAGGCGATCGAGATTTTCCACAGGCCACACCCTCGCATGAGGAAAGTTGCTTGGTTAATTGGAGTATTTCTTCTAGAGTGACAGTATTTTTCATGATTTTTAGTTGGGTGATAGCAAATATTGCATTGTGTTTATGGATATGAACTAAACTCCATCGAAGTTGCATCACCAGAAGGAATAAAACTTGCCCAATAAAAAGGATGTTTTTGCTTCTCACCCTTGAGCATTCCTAGTTGAATTTGTCTTAAAGATTCACTGCGTCCTTCTCCTTTTTTTAAGCGTCCATAATAGGCGACCATTAAATCTTTAGTTGCATCATCAGATACTTTCCAAAGGCTAATTAATTGGCTTTCACTTCCCGCAATAACTAAAGCACGGCGCAATCCATAAACTCCCTGACCGATTTTAATATCTCCTTTCCCCGTATCGCAAGCGGAAAGGACAACTAATTTGGTTCCGACTAAGTTTAAATTGGTAGTTTCTAAAGCAGTTAAAACCCCATCATCTCCTGCACTTTGACCGATTTTAACTCCTGCTAAAACTAACCCAGAACGCAATAAAGGATTTTCAACCACATTACGTTCACCTTGTAGGGGCGAATTGCGTTCGCCCGAATTACGTTCGCCCAAATTACGTTCCGGTTTAAAAAAACCATGAGTAGCGATGTGGAGAATATTTGGTTTTTTAACTTGTTTGACGGCGTTTTCTGTGGCTTGAGAACCAGTTAAAACAGTGGCTTGAGGTAAGATATTTTTAATCGCTTTAGCTTCTTGTTCTGTACCCGGAAGACCGGGAAAAGTAAACTCAGACAGGTCGATGGAACGAGTGAGAGCGACTTTTTCCCCTGCTTTACCGTAGAAAGGATCAGCTACAATAAGGGGAGATTGTTGACTAGCAAATTTATCTTTTAGGCGCAGGAAATCTCGTCCAGAAGTGAGGTAAGTAATATGATAATTTTCCACTAAGTATTGATTATTTTCATCTACTAAAGCTTCAAAGGGAATTAAATTAAGTGCAGCATCAGGAGAAAGCAGAATTGTTTTAGTATTGCCTAATAATTGACGGATAGGCTGCATCAATGTCTCATCAAGTTGACGCGCTGATTTTTGCAGTTGAGGAATAGGAGTTTGTGCGTCTGCAAGATTGTCACGGAAGTAAATTAATTTGTCATCAATCGGTTTAGCTTCTCCTAAATCCTTGGCTTTGATGTCACCATTGGGATAGAGAATATAAACAGCATAGCGAGGAATGCCAAAACTATCATTTTTAGGATTATAAGGTTGATAGCGGACTATTTCAACTAAAGCAGCATCAGCAGGAATTAGTTTTTGAATACCTTCCAGGGTAATGGGTTGGGATAGGCTACGAAATTCGGCACTACGAACACCGATTTTACCCTCTATTTCTTTTGCTTTTGCGGTAACTTCGTTAAGTTGTTGACGGTAAATTTCTTCTGAGGGAAAATCATCAGGCTTTTTAAAAGTCAGATTAGATAGTTGAGTCCGAACTTCAATCAGTTGAGTTAATAATTGTTGACTTTCGAGGTCATCAGTACGTTGTCGGAGAATTTGTAAGCTATTGGTTGAAACATCTAAAATTCGTCCTTTACGTTCTAAGATAGTTTTCAAGGCGAGACGGGTTACTTCTGGGTTATTCGGTGCAGCTTGAAGATTGAGGGAAATCACCCCATTAGTCGTCCCTAAAACCTTTGCCATATAATCTTGTTTTTGCTTGTCATCCCCCATTTTTAAATTTTCTGAGAGGTTGTATTCTTGTACTGCAAGTCCTTGGGTTCGATAATTAATTGCTTGAGGAATATCATCTTGAGACTGGTAAAATAAAGCCAAATTGATGAGACTGGTGGCGGTATCGGGATGGTTGTCTCCTAATTGTTGTTTGAAGATAGCTAAAGCCTGTTTGTAGAGGAGTTCAGCTTCTTTGTACCTTCCCTGAGACTCGTAAAGTCCTGCCAAATTGTTGAGACTGGTGGCGGTAGAGGGATGGTTGTCTCCTAATTGTTGTTTCCTGATAGCTAAGGCTTGTTTGTAGAGGGGTTCAGCTTCTTTGTACCTTCCTTGAGACTTGTAAAGTGCAGCCAAACTGTTGAGACTGGAAGCAGTGTCGGGATGGTTGTCTCCTAATTGTTGTTTATGGATAGCTAATGCTTGTTTTAAGAGAGGTTCGGCCTCGCTGTATCTTCCTTGGGAATAGTAAAGTCCTGCCAAATTGTTGAGACTAATGGCGGTATCGGGATGGTTGTCTCCTAATTGTTGTTTGCTGATAGCTAAAGCCTGTTTGTAGAGGGGTTCGGCTTCACTGTATCTTCCTTGAACTCTGTAAAGTTCTGCCAAATTGTTGAGACTTAGTGCAGTATTGGAATGGTTGTCTCCTAATTGTTTTTTGTAGATAGCTAAGGCTTGTTTGTAAAGGGGTTCGGCCTCGCTGTATCTTCCTTGGGAATAGTAAAGTAATGCCAAATTGTTGAGACTGGTGGCGGTATCGGGATGGTTGTCTCCTAATTGTTGTTTCCAGATAGCTAAAGCTTGTTTGTACAGGGGTTCGGCTTCACTGTATCTTCCTTGAACCCTGTAAAGTTCTGCCAAATTGTTGAGACTTTGTGCGGTATCGGGATGGTTGTCTCCTAATTGTTGTTTCCTGATAGTTAAGGCTTGTTTTAAGAGGGGTTCGGCTTCACTGTATCTTCCTTGAGACTCGTAAAGTGCTGCCAAATTGTTGAGACTTTGTGCGGTATCGGGATGGTTGTCTCCTAATTGTTGTTTCCTGATAGCTAAGGCTTCTTTGAAGAGGGGTTCAGCTTCGCTGTATCTTCCTTGGGAATAGTAAAGTGCAGCCAAATTGTTGAGACTTTGTGCGGTATCGGGATGGTTGTCTCCTAATTGTTGTTTATAGATAGCTAAAGCTTGTTCTGCTAGGGGAATCGCCTCGTTATATTTCCCCTGCTGATACAATTGAATAACTTGCTGAGTTAGCTTCTCTGCTTCGGCTAATTTATCTTGCGGTGAAACCTGAGAAATCACCTGTCCCACCGTTGGGTTTAACATGACTCCCGATAATCCCATCATCCCGGTAATGACGACAACCGCTATCCCTGATTTGATTGATACTTTCATTGGTTTTTTATCCCTAGAGTTTATTGATAGGCAAAAACATCAACTTGAATAGATTTGTCGGGTTGAGCCTTTCGCTATAGTAAAATTCTGATTTTTTCTGCTGTTTCACTACTAAAAACAACCTCACCACAATTATAACATACTTGAGCGGGGATTTTTTCAACTAAGATTAGGCTGCCATCAATTCTAAAAGTTTCATCGACTAATTTTTCTTCGGCATCGTTTGCACCACATACATGACAGACAAACATAATTATCTCCTAATTAAATAATTCATACATATTTGTTGACGTATTTGTAATAAGGAGAATTTGTTTTAAGTACCATCATCTCGTTCCCAGGTTCTACCTGGGAACGCTTTATTCAGGTTCTACCTGAACACAATATTTAAGGCAGAGCCTTAAATATTGTGTTCCAAGGCAGAGCCTTGGAACAAGCGACTTGGAACAAGCGAAACCTTCCCATTCTACATTCATCCACTGATAATGATCCCGTTCCACATCAAATATTAATTGTACTTCAAAGTAGTAGCTATTATCCATAATTTAACTTTCATCCTTACTCCCTCCTTAAAATGTCATTAATTGTTTTATCCAATTCCTGAACCTGCGAAGTATCTCCTAACTGATTATAAGTCCCCTTCGCCTTGGTTAACCACTGTATCGCCTCATTCTTATTTCCCAAGAGACGATAAGCTATTCCTAAACCCGCTTGTATCTCCGCTTGTCCTGACAAATTCTGCGTATTTGTTGCCAGTTTTAACGCCTTATCATAAGGTTTTTTTGCCAACTGAGGCAACCCTATCTTAAGGTAAGTATCTCCTAACAGTTGATAAACCGTAGCAACCTGACTATTTTGCTTGACCAATCCTTCTAATACCTCAACCGCATCCCCATACAACCCATAACCTCGATAAAGATGCGCTAAAACTAACCCTGCTTCCTCTGGGGATAATTGCTGCTGTTGAACAGCTTTAACAGCATCTAAAACCGTTTTTTGAGTCTGTTCATCTAATACTGTAAACCCGACGTTTTCATCATCACGTCTAGAAGACGCACCATTATCAGCTTCTATGATTACTCGATATCGCTTTCCTGCTTCCAGAAGAGGTTCACCGGGATAGACTATCTCAGTTTTATTTGTCTGCGTTTCCCAATTAACCCCATCTATTTTGATAGTATAATTAGTTGCACCCGGAACCGCATTCCACCGCAGGGGAGGACGATTGGTGAGAATATTCGTTTGACGAGGAGTAATTAGATAAGGTAATTTTGCTAAAACTTTCTCTGTTTTTCCTGTTGGACGGAGGGTAAGATTATTACTATTGGGAAGTGGAATCACAGGATTTCCCCGAGGACAGCCATTAGAAACAATATACTTTCCCGGTTTAACCGTCCACTGCTTGAGATTACTACAATAAACCTTAACCGAAGCGTTAGCTGCCACTTCTAACTTATCATCAAAACTGAGGGTAAGTCCGACGGAAGCAGGAAGCGGTTTCTTCCATTGTGGTTTTTTAACGGTAACTTTCCCCTTTACCTCAAAAATCGTGTTAACTCCAACAGTGTTGCTAAAAGTCGCCGCCGGAAATCCTACAGTAATTAATATCAGGGAAATGGGGGTAAAGAGTTTGAGAAATTTATTCATGGGTTGAATCAATTGGGGTTTGGCTTTAATTAGGTTCGTTGTTGAACTTTAGTCATAAAATTTCAGAAAACGGGTTTTTTCAAAAAACCCGTTTTCTCGTCTAACTTGTTATACTATACTACTACAACTTAAAACCTCACCATTCCCTAATCTTCCCTATGGGGTTGGAGACAAGCTTTGCACCCTCACTGAAGGAGTAATTTCCCACTTCCACTCGCAACTATAGAATTAGCTATAATAAAATTACCACAGGTATCATCTTCATATTTCTGGAAACTATATGACCTTAAAACAATTAGACCGAATTACTTTTAACTCCAAAATTATGGCAGGTCAAGCCTGTATTCGAGGAATGCGTATTCCTGTTTCTTTAATTCTTAATCTACTTGCTAACGAAAAGCCGATAGAGGAAATATTAGAGGAATACCCTGACCTAGAAAGAGAAGATATTCACCAATGTTTATTATATGCTTCTTGGTTAGCCAGAGAACAAGTTCATCATTTTGAATTAATCGAGCAATGGAGATAGAGTTTCTAGCCGATATGGGGATTTCTCTGCGTACAGTCTCATGGTTAAGAGAATAAGGTTATGATGTCATTCATCTTCGAGATGAAGGCTTACAAACTTTATCTGATCAGGAAATTCTTGCCAAAGCAAAAAGAGAAAAGCGGATAATTTTAACTGTCGATCTAGATTTTTCTCAACTTCTCGCTATTAGTGGTGATAATTTACCAAGTGTCATCCTATTCCGTTTAGGCAATGAAAACTACAATCTAATTAATCAGCGTTTAACTATAGTTTTACGAGATTGTACAAAAGCATTAAAGACGGGAGCAATTGTGTCAGTAACAGATCGTATTTTTCGGATTAGACTTTTACCAATTTAAGATTTTTGCTTTATAGCGTTCATGGAGTCTTCCCGTTAATTCCATCTTAAATATTGTGTTCCAAAAGCGAACACCTTTATTATTGAGTACAAATTATAACATTGGCAAATAATCTCCCTGTCCTCTGTGTCTCTGTGGTTAATTACACTTCGTTTCTGAATAGTCACCAATAATTATAGGTTCTTTGTTGGGAATTTTGACAATAATTTCGACAGTTCCACCTAAGGCGTTAACTACTTCGCGCAGTGTATTTAGCTCTAGATTTTGCTCTTGTTTAAGTTTAGGTACTATTGATTGCTGTACTTCAAGATGCTCTGCCAATTCTGATGAAGATAAACTTAGTTTTTCTTGCAAATACTTAAGCGTAAGTTCCTCTAAATAAATTTGAGAAGCTCTTGCTTTAATACTTGCTTGTCGTTCTTTACCAAGTTTATTAAATTCTTCCGAGAAGTTAGTATATTCTTTCATAACTTTTCTTCCTTAAGTTTTTCCAGATATTTTTGATAACGTTGATCTGCTATAGGAATATTTTCTTTGTACCATCTTTTGTTACCTGACTTGTTCCCCCCAACAAGTAAAATTGCTTGTCGATGAGGATCAAAGGCAAATAAAACACGCCACATAAAACAATGTCAAGCTTTCAGTTAAACATTCGGCTCTCTTGCCATCATCAGTATAAATTATAATATCGCTGAATAATCTCTGTGTTCTTTGTGTCTCTGTGGTTAATTCCCCTCGATAATCTCCGTACCTCGCTCCAACTCAAAAATGCTATGATAAAAACAAACTATCACTTCTTATCAAGTATGGACAAACAAAAACCTCACTCAACTGTAGAATCAGACGATTTAATGGAAGAACTCGATGCTAAATGGGATGCACTGGAAAATGACCCAGAATTTTTAGCAAAACCTATCTGGCAACAAATTATAGAAATTGGTAACGTTGTTCCCCAATCAGAATGGCGAAAACACTTACCTACAGACTTTGCGCGTAATTTTGAACACTATATGTACGGCGCACCAAGAGAAGATGAGGAAGAATGAAACAAATTTTCGCAAAACATTTACCTGACCAGATAATTTAGGTTATTATTAACTTATTCTCTTTAATCTAAAAGGAAACTTTAATCATGACTAACTTAAACAATCATTCAACCTCTAACACATCCGAAGAGCCTGAGTTATCAATGGAAGAACTCGATGCTAAATGGGATGCACTAGAAAATGACCCAGAATTTCGCAAAAAACCTTTTTGGCAAAGAATTGTTGAGATTGGTAACGTTGTTCCCCAATCAGAATGGCGAAAACACTTTCCCAGAGACTTTGCGCGTAACGCGGAACATTATATGTACGGCGCACCGAGAGAAGATGAGGAAGAATAACAAACACAGAACTAACGTCAATTCAAAGTTATAATATATGTAGTAAACCAATCCCACTAAATGATTATGAATCCCCCAAACAATCCCACTCGCACAGAAGAAATTCCGACAATAGAGGAACTTCCGACAATAGCTGAATTACAAGCAAAATTCGCTCAACTTCAAGCTGATCCCGAATTCCGCAAAAAACCTTTTTGGCAAAGAATTGCAGAAATTGGCGCACTTGTTCCCCAATCAGAATGGCGAAAACACTTACCTACAGACTTTGCGCGTAATTTTGAACACTATATGTACGGCGCACCAAGAGAAGATGAGGAAGAATGAGAAAAATTTTCTTAGATACATCCTATTTGCAAGCACTCGCTGATTATAGAGACAATCTCCATGAACTTGCCACACTAATGACAGTAAGACTAGGAAAATTTACAGGAATTACTAGCGAAATGATTTTGACAGAATTACTTAACGCATTGTCAGGAAGAGGAGATTATCTACGCCAATCTGCTATTAACTTAACCAACGATTTGAAAAACGATTCTAGTATAGAAATCATTCCCCAAACCAGTGAACAATTTCAGCAAGCTTTTGATTTTTACCAAAGACGATTAGACAAAGGTTACAGTTTAACTGATTGTGCTTCAATGCAGATTATGAGACAACTAGAAATCAATGAAATCTTAACCTTTGATAAGCATTTTCAGCAAGAAGGATTTAGTGCATTACTCAGAGAATAGTCACTAAACTTTACTTCACTTTAATTTTTTTCTCGCTTCATATAACCATTGCTCCTCCTCTGTATTAATTACCCTCCCTTCGGCTAACTTAATACATTTACGCCAATTTTCCTGAGATAATTTCTTGTCTTCTTTCTCTAAAAGTTGAGCATAAATACAAAAAGCAGCACCGGGATTGCGGATAAATTTCTGATAAGCTGGATTTTCAGCGATACCAATAGCAACTAAAAGATTAGCAATTGCATCTTCACTGCGATTTTGCTTAAATCTGGCCCAGCCTAGATTTTTATAAATACTATATTTTTGTAATGCTAAATTGCGTTTCTCATCTTCAGTAAATTGGTCTAACTTTTCATCTTTTTCTGCTAATAATCTCTTAGCTTTTTCCAGTAACTCTACCGCTTCTGCATTCTTATTCTCGCGCAGATACCAATAAGCGAGATTATTATAAGCATCTATAAAACCACCTTTTGCCGCAATTAAATAGTGTTTCTTCCCATTAGTCAAATCCTGTAACTCTTCATAAAGTGTTGCCAACTTATAATGAGCATCTAAATTATCTGGGTTTAACTCAATTGCTTTTAAATACTTCTCTTCGGCTGAGGCTAAATTAGGAAGTTCTTGACTTGCTGGCGGAGGAGATTGTAAACGGCTTCCTGTTTGCTTATAAAACTCAGAAAACCAAGAGAAATTTAGATAAATTCCCAAGAGAAAAGCAAAGACTATTACTGTTACAGAAAACTGTATTTCTTCATACCAATGTTCAGCAATCCCAAGAAATTTCATTAACTTAACAAAACCCTTCTGGCGCGTTCGTGTGAGAGCATTTTCAGTTTGTAATAAAGAAATGAAAGTCGAAAAAATAACACCTCCTATTTCTAGCAAACCTGAACCCCCACTAAGAAACCGAGTAGCAATCGTTCCGATTAATGTAAAATTAACCCCTAATAAAACCAGTTTACCGATTCTCAATAGCCAATCAAAGCGATTGCAAGGATGCAGAGATTCCCTGCTTTCTAAATGCCACCACCAAGCTTGAGCAGAAATAGGAAAAGTCTCCCGATATTCAGCTAAATCAAGAACCTGATTTACTTTGTAACTCTTCTGTTTTAATCTATTATCTTGTTCGATTAATTTTGACCACATATCAACCGAAATTTCCGCCTCGGCTTCCATTCGTTTCTGAAGAGCATCTCTGGCGGTAAGAATTTCTAAAGCCTGTTCTTTTTTCAGAGATTTCTTATGAGAAGTATCTAAATAATTTAGAGCATTCTGGTAACGCTCTAAAGCAACTTGAAAGGGTGTCGGCGCAGGTGAGGGAAAATTCATATTATACAATCCTAAAAGTTTAGTTTCTTTCACTGTTTGAGGGTAAAAAATACTCCAGCAAAACTGGCTGATGATGCTAAATCCTGTTTAAAAAGTATAGAAAAGTGGGAAGATGGGGAGATGGGGTAAAAAAGCAAAGGAATTAGGAACCATAGGCCCCTAATTCCTGTAGTATATGCCATTGTATCTAACGGGCTTGGAGAGACTCGAACTCCCGACCTTGTGGTCCGTAGCCACACGCTCTAATCCACTAAGCTACAAGCCCTTGTTTTTCCCAACAGTAAACCACTATAGCACAGGTTCATTCAATGACGCAAGAGGGTAAAGAAAAATTATCTCATCTCGACAGCCAAGGCCAGGCCCAGATGGTGGATGTATCGGAGAAAATGCCCACCAAACGCACTGCTATCGCCCTAGGACAAGTGAGAATGCTAAAAACGACTTTTGAAGCCATAGAACAGGGAAATGCGCCTAAAGGTGACGTTTTAGGGACGGCCAGACTAGCGGGAATTATGGCGGCCAAACAAACTTCCTGCTTAATTCCCCTTTGCCATCCCTTACCCCTGCAAAAAATCAATGTTCAGATTATCCCGAAAGCAGAGTTACCCGGTTACGAAATTCGGGCAGAAGTGGTGACAAAATCGGAAACTGGGGTAGAAATGGAGGCTTTAACGGCAGTATCGGTGGCAGCCTTGACTTTATACGATATGGCTAAAGCTTTAGAAAAATCAATCCTGATTGAAAATATCCGTCTGCTGAGTAAAACAGGAGGGAAATCAGATTATGCCAAGGATTCCCTGTTGCGATGAAAACTCTAAGTAGGGTTTGCGGCAAAAAGTTTTTCCTGGTGTCAGGGTGTGACCCCCCCAACCCCCCCCGACATCGGGGGGGTAGGTGGGGTGTGGGGTGTGGGGTTGTACCAATTTTCAGGGAGTCAATTACCTAAGTTTCGGGGGAAAAGTACCTGAATTTTCCCCCCAATCACTCCAATCGCTGGCACTTTTTGATTTCAAAAAAGCCTAAAGATATTATCCAACAAGGTTTTTAGATTTATTCAGCCAACCCTAAGTAACCCCTTCTAATTTTTCATCGGTCAATTGATATAATTCCTGTAATTTCTCTAATTTATCGGGGTCTGCTTGCCAAAAACCGCGACCCTGTGCTTCTAACATTCTACCGACAATATTGCGGAAAGCTTCGGGATTAGCTTGACGCAATTTTTCCGCCATTTCTGCATCAAAAGCATAGGTATCGGCTGCCTGATCATACACCCAATCGTCACTAAAATTAGCCGTACCGCCCCAACCAATTAAAGCGGTCATTCTTTGGGAGATTTCGTAGGCCCCACCGGAACCTTGATTAACCATGGCATTGGCCCATTTAGGATTGAGTAGTTTACTGCGGTATTCTAAGCGCAAAACCTCCTCTAATTTGCGGGGAGTTGTATCATTGGAAAAACTCTCGACAAAACTCGTCATCACCGGTTTACCGCTTTGTTTTTCTGCAGCTAATTTTAATCCTCCCGTGTTGCCGTAGTATTCCTGAATATCGGTTAAACCGTATTCTACCGAGTCAATTTCTTGGATAATACTTTCACTGGTTTTTAATAACTGTTGTAGCACTTCTGGTCGCGCTTGTCCCTTATCTTGACGACCATAACTAAAAACATTACGCTTTTCCCAAGTTTTCGCTAATTCGTTGTCATTGTCCCAATTTCCCTCCACTACTTGGTCATTAACTAAAGAGCCAAAATCCCCGGCAGGATTGGAAAATAAACGAGCGCTGGCATTGTCAATTCCTTGACTTTTTAAGGCTAAATAGTGCTTACGGATATAATTATCATTTTCCGATTCTTCTATCTCGGCTGCCCGCTGCATTAAATCATCCAATAACTCGATAATATTGATAAAAGTATCTCGAAAAATTCCCGATAAATTAGCCAAAATATCGATGCGCGGGTGTCCAATTTCCCCTAAAGGTTTTAATTCATACCTGACAATTCTTCCTGTTCCCTCTTTCACCGGTTCCGCACCGACTAATTCTAAGAGAATACCCAGGGATTCACCCTTAGTTTTAATCACATCTAATCCCCAGAGTAAAACTGCTACAGTTTCGGGATATTTTCCTTTTTCGGTTAAGTTTTGTTCTAGGAGTTTTTTGGCGATTTCTCGTCCGCGAGTGTAGGCTGCGGGGGAAGGCATCCGGTAAGGGTCTAAAGCGTGTATATTACGTCCTGTGGGCAAAACTCCCGCACCATCCCGGAGTAAATCCCCCCCCGGTGCCGGTGGTACATATTCGCCATTTAATCCCCGCAAAAGATTAGTTAATTCTTCGCTATTTTGTCCTAATAAATTTTTAATAGTAATGCCTTCTTTAACCTTTTCATTGGTTGCTTCATCAGCGATAATTTGCTGAAATTCTCGCTCAGATAAATCGGTAAAATAAGCATCAAGATAACCTTTTAATTCTTCCTGATTAGGAGCAGTTCCTAGGGTGTGTAAACCCGAAGAAAATAGTCTTTGTTCGACGATTTGTAGGTAATTATACACCTTGACAAAATAATCGGTTAGTGCATAGCGGCTAAATAATTTGGCATTTTCTAAAGTGAATTCTATTCCCTGTTTTTCTGCTTCCAGAAAAGGACAATCTTTAGAGATACCTGTATCAATAATCTTTTGGAGGATACTATCTCTTAAAGCGTAATTTTTCTCAGGATTTTCTCGAAACTCTGCAATCAAATCTCGTAAAATCATCAATTCTTTATATAATCCCGCTCGTCCGTAGGGAGGCACATTATGGGAAATTAACACCCCATAACCGCGACGTTTAGCTAGGATAGATTCCGAGGGATTATTAGCGGCATAAATATATAAATTGGGTAAATCTCCTAATAAAATATCTGACCAAGAATAACCGGTATTTCCTAGTGGTGAACCGGGCAGCCATTCGACAGTTCCGTGCATACCAAAATGAACGAGCGCATCGGTCTTAAAATCTTTTTGTAACCACTGATAAAAGGCTGCATACTGAGGGTGAGGAGTTAAATCTTTTTCAAACATTAACCGCATCGGATCCCCAGCAATTCCTAAAGGTGGTTGCACTCCAATCCAGATATTACCTAACTCAATTCCCCCTAAATGATATTGGTCGCCAATAGTTTTTATCCCCGCATCTTTTAGGGATTTCCAGTGTTTTTCGATGCGAGAAGTTAACAGATAACCTAGCCAATTTTCTAAAGTTTCTATCGATAAACGATTTTGTTTAGAGAGATTTTCATCATCGGCAAACTTAACTTTTTGAATAATTTCTTCCCCGTCTTCGGGAATCGTTCCCAGATTATAACCCTGCGCTTGTAAAGCTTGTAAAAACTTAACTAAACTCCGGGGAACATTTAATAAAGCTGCCGTACCAACTGCCCCATAACCCGGGGGAAATCCATAGAGAATGATGGCTATTTTGCGTTCTTGGGGAGGGGTTTTATGTAACTTAATCCAACTATTTAAACGTCCAGTTAAACGCTGTAATCTTTCGGGGATTAAATAGATAGTTTCCCCCACTAATCCCCCCAGAGGAATTGTATCAATTGCCCCGTCTAATTCTGGTAAAGCGTACAGAACCACACTCTGTAAACCACCGATTCCCTGTCTTGTCCAAGAATAAATATCTTGAATCAATAAAGGGGCAGCGATAAGATAAGGAATATTTTTAGCCGACAGAATTCGTTTAGCCACTTCTACCTGTCTTCCTGCTTCCATAGAACCCGCAGGACCCCCCACCAAAGGAAAGCCAATCGTCGAAACAATTGCATCTACTGTCACCGCATCTTCACTTAAAGAAGGAGTTTCAATGATTCCTTTTTTTCTTTGCTGAATTTCGTAGTCTGTGGTTAACCAATCCCGAACAATTGTATGACCTTCCACTCCGTTAATAAACACGGGTAGGGGAATTAAATTAGCCGTTTCAAAATGACGGATTAATTGATTAATATAGGGTAGTTTACTGATAACGTGCTTCCGATAAAGCAGCAGTGCCACCACTGGTTGATCAAGGGATTTATTTTTTTTATACCAGGTCAAATATTCTTGGGGAGTGAGAAAATAACCCTGATAATCTGGGTGTAATAGTCCCTTATTGGGAGTTTCGATAACTTCGGGTATTTCCTGTACTTTTAATCCTAGATATTTTTGGGCAATTACCCAACACATAGCGGCCACATTTTCGGTTCCTCCCGCATTCCAATAACCGTAGATAATTAACCAATTACGCAAATCTTGAACTTTTTTAGCGGGAATAAATTTCAGTAGTTTCGGACCAGTTTTAAGGAAACTGAGATAACCGGCTAACTTATCTTCTTCCTTGCCACTGGAAAATTTACTCAAGATAAATTGAATTGGTTTTGGCATTCCTTTGGGTTTATCCCCGATGGCAAATTCTCCCAAACGGGTTAAACTCATTAACTCTAAAGCAGACTCAAAAACTAAGCGAATGGGAATCTGTGCCGCTCGTTGCCGCAGCCAAGTAACTTGATCGTAATCGAAGATCAAACTAGCAAAAAAAACGTCAGCAGTGGCTAAAGCTTGCTCGACTATTTCCGGTTCGCTAGTCAAGGATTTATCGCTGAATACTTTTACTTCTAAATCGGGACATTTAGAACTAGCCAACAGGCCCGATTGCCGATATAAATTGGTGTTAAAGGTTTCAAAGCCAACAATTAAAACAATGCTTTTCATAAGAATATATTTTTATACTAAATCTGGTTATTAAAAACTGATTATTTATTCCCCCTTTTGCATGAGTGCCTCTCCTGATATGTAGCTTATACTCAACGGATGGCCGTATTACTTGCGATTTTATCACTCAATCCAAGCCTTTGGGGGGTTCTACCCCCCAAACCCCCCGTTGGGGGCGTGGCGCCGCCCCCAAACCCCCCGCGCATTAGTTTTTCGGTGGGATGCTTACACGCAGCCGCTGATACATCTGTAATAATTTAAGAGTCACTGCACTTGCGGGAGTGTCTATCCTGATATGTAGCCTGATTTAGTATTAGATTAGACCAATCAGGGTGGGTTATCCTGCCTGAAAACACCCCCTGAAATGATCATAACGACAAATTAATAATAACTGCCGGATTTGCGATGATGGATGGCGGTTAAACCTTGGTGTAAAACCTTACCTTTTTCTGCGATCGCATAAAGCAGCCAATGATCACCGCACTCCATTCGTTGTTCCACCCGACATTCCAGATAAGCGAGCGCCTCGGCCAAAATCGGCCCACCGTTCTCAGCTTTAGTGGTTTCGATATTAGCGAAACGATCTTCTCCTGGAGTAAAAGGTTTAAGAAAATGCTTCATTTAAGCTATATGTTGTCCTTCTTGCCGGATATTAAGGACAAAATGGATATAAAGTGGGTAGAGTCGATGGGAGGTATTATCAGCAATTCTCATTTTAAGGTTTCATGACATTAAAACCCTTGCACCTAGAGGGGTTAATAATTCTTAACGAATCTCTAGATCGCTGAAACAACGCAAAATCGTTTCAAAATGAGAATTGCTGCCATCCTTATGAGAAACGCTGTAAGCTGTAATAATTAAGAGACATCTTAAAAAAAGTCAGAAACCCTTCTGTTCCCTGTTCCGGAGTTCCCTTGTCTCTAAAGTTAACTTTATTTTTAACTAGGTACTTAGAATGAAAAATGAAACATTAAATCTAGAATTTTCTCCCGATGTTCTTGCCGCTTTAAAAATAGGAATTGATGAACTCGGTCAAGAAATTAAACTTCTGGCCGCTATTTATTATTTTCAAGAAAAGCGACTTTCTTTAGGAAAAGCGGCGGAATTAGCGAGAATTAATCGCCTAGAATTTATGGATATTTTGTCTAAAAAAGGGATTGTATTGTTTGATTATGACGAATCGGCGTTAGCGGTTGAATTAAAGGGAATAGAAAAACTGGAGCCTGATGATTGTAAGTAACGCTACTCCCCTCATCGCTTTTGCGCGAATTGGTCAACTCGGTCTTTTACAAGAAATAGTTAAAAGCATCGTTATTCCTAAGGCAGTAGCTCTTGAAATCAGCACTTACGATCAAGACAAAACTGGCTCGATCGATCTATTACGAGAACAGTGGATTTCTGTCCGAGAAATCGCCTCTCAACAGCAGGTTTCCTTACTATTACCGACTCTAGATCGAGGAGAATCAGAAGTCATCGTCCTTGCACTAGAACAAAAAGCCTCTTTAGTGCTTATCGATGAATTAGCTGCTCGTCAGGTGTGTAAATCTCTCAATATTCCAATTACAGGTTCGATCGGTATTTTAATTAAAGCAAAACAGTTGGGAAAGATCGCTGCAGTCAAACCTTACATAGAAACGATGCAACAACAAGGCATATACTACAGCCAGAAATTTATTGATCTTGTTTTACAAACAGTAGCAGAAGGATAGGGGAGAGTATTGTTCACTTTCGGGATCGGCCGAAACCCTTGTTTTTTGCGATCCCTTGCCCGTCACCATGAGTTAATAATAACTGCTGGATTTGCGATGATGGATGGCGGTTAAACCCTGGTGTAAAACCTTGCCTTTTTCTGCGATCGCATAAAGCAGCCAATGATCACCGCATTCCATTCGTTGTTCTACCCGACATTCCAGATAAGCGAGCGCTTCGGCTAGAATCGGCCCACCGTTCTCAGCTTTAGTGGTTTCGATATTAGCGAAACGATCTTCTCCTGGAGTAAAAGGTTTAAGAAAATGCTTCATTAAAGCCAAATGTTGACCTTCTTGGAGGATATTAAGGACAAAAGGCGTACCGCTATAAAGCAGAGACTCGATCGCTCGTTCTTTCGCTACGGCAATAGTCAATCCGGGGGGAGTGAACGTCGCTTGCGATACCCAAGAGGCTAACATGGCACCGCGCAATTCTCCCAATTCGCAGGTGACGATACAGAGAGAACCCACCAAACGGCCCAGGGCTTGCGATCGCCGATCGCTTTGGGATTGGTTAACATTAGTTTTCGGTTGTCTGCTTTTGCGAGCTTTTTTGACTGCTTGAGCGAAATCGGTTCCCGCTTCCTCACAGGTCTTTAAAATTGCCTCCGTGGGTTTAAATTTAACCCGAATTGGCTCAAAACCGAAGCGATAACCGCCATCCCGGAATTTACCTTCCAAAAGATCCACCGCTTCCCCACTCCAACCGTAGGAGCCAAAAACCCCCACCAGCTTGCTTTTATCGCCATTTGCTAGGGTAATCCCCAAGGCGGTTTGGATGGGAGTCGGTGCGTGTCCTCCCAAAGTGGGGGAACCAAAGATAAAACCGACACTTTTTTCGATCGCCGTTTTGATCTCGTCCGGTTCGGCGGACTCGGCATTAATCGCCGTCACTGCTACTCCCGCTTTCGTGATCCCCATGGCGATCGCTTGAGCGAGGGTGGCGGTGTTGCCGTAGGCACTAGCATAAATCAGGGCGATTGTCAACTCTTGGGACTTTTGTACTGCTAACCATTGTTGATAGGAAAGGGTCAATTCGTGCATCCCGTAACGCACCAGAGGACCGTGACCAACAGCATAAAATAAGGGCGATTTAGCGGCTAATTTCTCCAAAGCGTTGCTAATTTGGCTGGCATAGGGAGCCATGAGACAATCAAAATAATAACGCCGATCTTCGTTATAAACGCTCCAACCCTCATCAAAAATTTGGTCGCCACAAACGTGCGCTCCGAATAATTTATCGGTGTAGAGAATATCGGTTTTGCTGTCGTAGGTACAGAGTTGATCGGGAAATCTGGGGTTAGGAGTGGGGATAAATTCTAATTGATGGTTTGCTCCTAAATTTAATATTTCTTCCCCCTTGACAACCAACAGATTTAATGCTTCGGTTTCAAGAATTTTTTTCAGGGAAATTGCCCCCGGATTGGAACAAACAAAAGTGACTTGAGGCGCAATTTCTAAAAGTGCCTTGAGGGTGACGGCACGATTGGGGTTAACGTGACCGAGGATAATATAATCAATAGTTTTCGGGTCGATTCTTTTAGTTAAAGCCTCTAAAAATATGGCCGAGAATGATTCCCCTGGTGGATCAAAAAGAGCGACCTTTTCACCTTTAATCAGATAACTATTGGCGGTGGTTCCCTTTTGTAATCCGTATTCGATCTCGAATTTTAACCGGTCCCAAGTGCGGGAACGAAAAACAAAAGTATCGACGGCAATCGGTGCTACTTGTACATCTCTCGGTTTGACAATTGCATTATTCATAATCTTAGTTACCAGTTATCAGTTAAGTAGTCAATTAGTTAAGCGGCAACTTGAGGCTGTCATCATTTTTTACTAGGCAAGTTTGGCATCAAAGTCAACACTTGATTTTTAACTAAATACAGCCTTTTATCGCTGGGGACGAGTGGGGAAATTTACAGGTTAAGTAGGGAGGTACAATTATTTGTAGGATGGGTTAGCGGTAGCGTAACATAATCGGGGGTTGGGTTTCATGCTTCAACCCAACCTACGTTCTAGGGACGAGTGGGGAAATTTACAGGTTATCTTGCCAGCCGGAAGGACATCAATATCTAAAGTACACCATCTCCGGGAAGAAACCTAGCTTCTAGCAATTTGTTCGCGGGTAAGAATACTCCTCTGGGGGGATTTGCCAGTCTATTGAGAAATTCTAAAGGGAAGGTGATCCCCAGAAGGGAAGTGCTAGTCTGGGGGAAACCCTGCTCTCTCCCTATCAGGCAAAGTTTTTATGAGCTATCAGCACTCGTCTTTTGACTGCACTAGCGCCAATTTTGAGAAAGCCGCTTTGAGTCATTTTCGCACTCTTGTGGCTTTTTTACCGGATAATTGCCGTGTTTACCGACAAACTTGGGAATTTTCTACGGTTCTCTGTCTCGATTTTCTAGCCTGTTTGCAGGGACTAGCAATCACTCATCAAAATTTCGCCCATCTAGTTAATGTGACACAAGAACTGGGTTTAGGTCAAGCAATTATTTTGAAAGTAGGCAATAAAATCGTCGAGTGGCATCGTTTAAGCTAAAATCTCAATTTTCGACAATCCCAACAGTCTAGAAAAAAATCGGCTCTCTGTGTTCTTTGTGTCTCTGTGGTTTATAACTACCTCTTGCCTGTCCTAACCAAGAAGTTAATTTTGTCCTAAGTAGGGAGGCACAATTATTTGTAGGATGGGTTAGCGGTAGCGTAACATAATCGGGCGTTGGGTTTCATACTTCAACCCAACCTACGTTCATCTTATATTTAATTCCACCCACCTACTTATCTAGAACTGTTTAAGTTGAGAAAAAGCTCCGATAATTTGACCAAGGCTAATACCACCATCATTAGTGGGAACAGTTTGCTGCCAGTAGGGTTGAAATCCCGAAGCTTGTAGGCGATTAATTGTTCTTTCCGTCAGATAACGATTTTGAAAACAGCCTCCCGTCAGGAGAATTTTTTCTCTACCTATTTTCTGAGCAATTTCTACAATAATCTCACATAAACTATTATGAAACTTAGCGGCAATTATGCCGATTTGTACTTGTTTTTCTAAATCTTCAACAACTCCTAAAATTATCTGATTCCAATCAATAACTGTGGGGGAGTCGGCGGACAAAGAAAAATGATAATATTCCTCCGTTTTAATGTCCTCAAGGGCAAATTCTAACTGCATTGCTGCTTGTCCCTCAAAACTTAATTGATAACATAAACCTAGAATCGCCGCCACACCATCAAACAAACGCCCGACACTAGAAGTTAAAGGACAATTAACTTTTTTTGTTAACATTTGCCTAAAAATCGACCATTCCTGTTCACTAAAAGCTGATTTTATCCTATCAGTATTTTCCATAACTTCTAGTAATCCTAAAGCTACTCGTCTGGGTTCTTTAACCGCTTTTTCTCCTCCCAGTAATGGCCAGGGTTTAAAATGGGCGACTCGCTGCCAAGAATCGGCAGTGATATGGATAAATTCTCCCCCCCAAATTGTGCCGTCTAAACCGTATCCCGTTCCATCCCAAGCAACCCCTAAAACCGGAGGTTGTAGCTGATGTTCTGCCATGCAGGATAAAACGTGAGCGTAATGGTGTTGAATGGGAATAACGGGCAAATTTAAGCTATAAGCGTACTTAGTTGCTAGATATTCTGGATGAGCATCACAGGCAATAACTTCGGGTGCAAAATCGTATAATTTTTTTAAACTATCGAGGATATTTTCAAAATGATTAACAGCATTAACTGTATCTAAATCGCCGATATGTTGACTGATAAAAACTTGATTTTTTTGGTAGATAGCCACGGTATTTTTAAAATAACTTCCCACGGCCAAAATCGGGGGAAAATCTCCCTCATTAACTTTAACGGGAAAGGGAGCATATCCCCGCGCTCGCCGCAAAATCATCGCTTTTCCTGCCATTTCCCTGATAATAGAGTCATCCACTGGTCGAACTATGGGACGATTGTGAACTAGAAAAAAATCGGCGATGGTTCCTAATTTTTCTAAAGCTTCTTTTTCCTCAATACAGATAGGTTCATCGGCTAGATTACCACTGGTTGCCACAATAGGAAAGCCTAATTCTGCTAATAAAAGATGGTGTAGGGGAGTATAGGGGAACATGACTCCTAGATAGGGATTACCCGGAGAAACGGCAGCAGAAAGATAATTTTTTCTTTGTTTAATCAGGACAATTGCCGCAGCAGGAGACTGCAATAATTGGGATTCTAAAGAAGAGACATAACCGTGGTTTTTCACTAACTCAAGATTAGGATACATCACGGCAAAAGGTTTATCCGGTCGCTGTTTACGTTGTCGCAATTTTTGCACTGCTTCCGTATTTCTTGCATCGACAACTAGGTGAAATCCTCCTAACCCTTTGATCGCTATAATTTTTCCCTGTTTAATTGCTCTAGCGGTGGCGATTAAAGCTTGATCTTTTTCCGCTAATACAGAGCCTTGACTGTCTAAAAGACTGATTTGGGGTCCGCAACGAGGACAGGCATTCGGTTGGGCATGAAAACGGCGATCCAGAGGGTTTTCGTATTCCCTTTGACATTGGGGACACTGATTAAAACCCCTCATGGTTGTGGCACTGCGATCATAGGGTAAACTCTCGATAATACTGTAGCGAGGGCCGCAGTTAGTGCAGTTAGTAAAAGGATAGCGATAACGACGATTATTTGGGTCAAAAATATCGGCTAAACAATCGGGACAAGTGGCTAAATCGGGCAGAACAATTGTATTTTTTTTACCGCCGCTGCTCTGGCGTATGCTAAAGTTTTGATAACCGACAGGATTTAACCATTGAGCCTCAATATTTTCAATTAGCGATCGAGGGGGTTTTTCTAAAGATAATCGAGTCAAAAAAGTTTCTAGTTTTTCTTGATCGCCCTCGACTTCAATAAAAACTCCCGCTGCTGTATTATTCACCCAACCAGTTAGGTTTAATTCCGTTGCTAATCGATAAACAAAAGGACGAAAACCGACTCCTTGTACTGCTCCGCGCACAATTAAAGCTAATCGCTGATCGGATTGAATGCTCTGATTATTCATAAAAATTTAACGGAGAAATCATCAAATCTATCCCTGATTACTTTTCCCGTTATACTAAACTTTCACTAATCACCCGACAGCATTCTTCCACACTGGCCCTTTTTTCCATAGCTATCACTAAAGCTTGATAGGCAGTCTGTTGTTTTTCTAAAAGAGTTTTTGCCTGTAATAAACTCCAGCGCTCTTTTTGAGCATAATTATTCTCAGGAACCCCCGCTAATTTTAAGGCCGATTGCAGATAAAATCGATCGCTTTCTCCCCCTGTCGCTTTACCATAAACTAAGGTTTCGGCAGCAATTCCCGCCATCCACACCGTAGAAATTCTCTCTAAAAAAGCGGGAAAATCGGTAAAGTTCTTGACTTTTTGCTCTAAATCTGCTAGTTCAAATTGAACACCGCCGACTCCCTCCTGGCCTTGACGAAAGGCTTCCCAAGCGGTCAAACTATAACTGGCGATCGGAATGCCTAAAATATAAGCGGTGAGAAAATGTCCGGCTTCGTGGTGAATAACTCTTTGACGGTGTTTACTGGGAGAAAGAGCATCCAGTAGTAAAGTCACGCCCCGGTTATTAAAGGTGAGAGTATCAACCGTAACTAATCCCAAGAGGCTAAAAGTAGCCAAAGCGGGGACAAAAGGCGAAATAGACAGCAAAGGAGTGACAAATACGGAAAGAGTGATCGAAAAAACGGTAATCGCGATCAGATTTAAGGCTGTCTGTTCCATAAAAATTAATAAAAAGATACAAATGCTTAATACTATGTTACATTGCCTAGTTTTATTTTCCCCGAATCCAGTTTTTTACTTCCCCAATTTTTTCGGCTAAATCGGGTATTTTTCCCACGGATGCCTCGATGAGTTGCACTCTTTCATTTAAACCCGTGATTTTCTTGAATTTCTCTTTTGATCTCTCCGACGCTATTCTCGATCGCTTTTTGTCCACTCTCCAAAGAGGTTAAACGAGTTTCGATCGCTTTTTGTCCATTGATAATCAAATCTTCTAACCTTTTTAGGTCATTTTCCGTAAAAGCCGTCATCAGCTAAACTCCTAATAGATTAATTTTTTCTCGTCTTGAGATGGAGTCAAAATCAAGCTGTTCCCCATTGATAGTTCTAGGTTCGACGCAGCAATAGGGATTTAGGGTGATAGGGAAATTTCCCCCACTTCCCCAATTCCCCACTTCCCTTTACCATAAATAAACATTATCGTTTTCCTGTATGGATAACTTTTATTGATGAATATTGATCGCACTATCCAAGAGGCAATAGGGATTGAGGGTGATCGGGAAATTTCCGCTAAATCCCCCACTTCCCCACCTCCCCACTCCCTACTCCTGTCTCCTGTCTTCTAAATTCTGCTGTATTGTTTCCGCTCATGAATATCGATCGCACTATCCAACTAGCTCATCAATTAGCGGACGCGTCTGGAGAGATTATCCGGCGCTATTTTCGGCAGCCTCATCTAGAAACCGAAACCAAACTCGATCAAGTTTCCTCAATAGTAACAATCGCCGATCAAGAAGCTGAGGAGGCGATGGTGGCGATTATTCGGCGAGAATTACCCGAAGATGGGGTTATTCGGGAAGAAGGAACCAATATTCCCTCCCAAAGTGGTCGTTATTGGGTATTGGATCCGATCGATGGCACATCCTCTTTTGTCAAGGGATTACCGATTTTTGGGACTTTAATCGGCCTAGTGGCAGAAAATCAACCGATTTTAGGAATTGTCGATCAACCGATTTTAGGCGATCGCTGGTTAGGAGTGAAGGGAAAAGCGAGTCTTTATAATAACCAGATGATTGTTAATCCCTACTGTCAAGATCGGGAACTTGCCTTAAAAAATGCCTGTTTAGCCTCCACCACTCCCTTAATGTTTATCACAGAACGACAGCAAGCGATCGCTCGTCAGATGCAAAGCGTCTGTAAACGTAGCGCTTTTGGGGGTGATTGTTATAACTATATGATGTTAGCCACTGGCTGCACTGCCATGGCGATGGTAATCCTAGAATCAGACCTGAAATACTACGATTTTTGTGCTTTAATCCCGATTATTGAAGGTGCGGGCGGAATAATTAGCGATTGGTCAGGTAATCCCCTACAAGCTGATTCTAGCGAAGTTTTAGCCGTCTCTAATTCGGGTTTATGGCGGCAGGTTTTAGAACAAATCAGCAGAGTAGGTTAGTGCAAATACTAAGATAATTAATCAACAGCTAACCCACCCCTGCGGCAATTAAACGGTGGCTAATTGAGGTTGGGGACGTTTGCTGTTACGGATACCTTCGATCGCCGCTGCGTAATCAGGGGCATTAAATACCGCCGAACCTGCTACGATCGCATTAGCACCCGCTTCGAGAACTTGCCAAGTATTAGCCGGTTTTAAGCCGCCATCCACTTCAATCCAGGGATCCAAGCCTTTTTCATTGCAGATTTGGCGTAATTGACGGATTTTTGGGACAACTTCTGGGATAAAACTCTGGCCACCAAAACCGGGGTTAACGCTCATAATTAAGACTAAATCGCACAAATGCAGCACATATTCGATTAAATCTAAGGGAGTGGAGGGATTTAATACCACACCCGCTTGTTTACCGAGTTCGCGGATTTGGCAAAGAGTACGATGGAGGTGGGGAGAAGCATTATGTTCAGCGTGAACAGAAATAATGTCAGCACCAGCTTTCGCAAAGTCAGCCACATATTTTTCCGGTTCCACGATCATTAAATGCACATCTAAAGGTTTTTTCGTATAGGGACGAATAGCGGAGACAATCAGGGGTCCAATGGTGATATTCGGGACAAAACGACCATCCATCACATCAACGTGAATCCAATCGGCTCCTGCCTTATCCACAGCCTCGATATCGGCTCCTAATTTACTAAAATCCGCCGATAGGATCGAGGGAGAGACTACGATCGACTTCGAGCTTCCGTTTTGGGTCATGGCTAACTATAGAATTTCGTGTTTATATTTTCGTAACAATCTTATCAGCAATCAGTGACCAGTGATCACTAATCGGATTTGAGTTTTCAGGCGGGGTAATCCCAGGGCATTTTGTATAAATTGTAACAGACAAAAATTTGTGATTGTTGTATAGCAATAACCGCTACTGACAATCAATCATTTCTACTCTAAAATAAAATATATTGCCATCCCTGTTAGGGAATTTATTAGAAACTTAAGCTATATAAATGTGACATAATCACAGTTTCGCATTTAACCTTCATAACCTCGAATATGAATATCATTGACGCTTTAAATCTCAAAAACCCCCAAGATTACCCCTCTAGAGAAGCTTATCAGCAAGACGTTCTCAAAGCAGTACAGGTCTTAATGCGTTTAGGTATTATGGACAATCCCTCAGCCGATTTAACCGCTTCCCTAGACTCTATCCTTGAGAAATTACAAGAGGATGAACTGGCTATCTACGGTAGAAAACGCAGTAAACAAGAAATTATCGCCGATTTAAAGCAAGTTAATAGTGAAATTGTTGAACTCGATCGAGAAATAGCTGACTTAGAATGGCAAATTGCACTCAAAAAAGCTGAAATATCTGTTAATGACGCATCTTAGGTTTTTTATCTTGATTCTGGTTCGGTTTCTCCAAACTGAGCGCAATAATCATCCGCACTAATAAACTTCATCGTGAGTCCCAATTGACTCTAAAAGAATTGCCTGTTTCTGCTCATATTCAACGAATTTAAAGACAATTCTTAAATCATGGCCGACACTACAAGCATAAGAGTCTTTAAGCTCCCCTTTTAATTTGTGTGTTCTTAATCGAGGTTGAAATGGATCTACGGATAATAAAGCTAAAGTTTCTTGGAGATTTTGAACTAAAAAAGCCTGTTTTTTCACAATTTTTCGAGCATTTCTAATAAATATATTCGAGCGTAATAAAACAAAATTCACGAAAGGATTTCCTCCATGATTTGTTCAGATGTCAGGGGTTGACATTGACCTTGTGCAAATTCCTGTTGAGCTTCTTGAACACCTCTAACCAATTCCGTTCTTTTTTGATCTCGAAGACGATTCTGTAAAATATGAATGAGATTTTCTTGATCTTCAAGGGGAAGTTGCTCGGCTGCTTCTAGAATCTCTGCAAAGGTTGTTTGTATTGCCATTTTCTTAAGGGGCGATCAATTAAACTATCTAGAATTTACAATCAAGGCTAAAAATAGCGAGAGTTACCGCATAACCATTCATTATATCGACATTTTTTGTCTAGTCAACTATTTAGAACTAACTAAGTAGGGAGGCACAATTATTTGTAGGATGGGTTAGCGGTAGCGTAACATGAGCGAGCGTTGGGTTTCATACTTCAACCCAACCTACGTTCTAATCAATTAAGTCTCTTACCAGATAAGGATTTAGTCGATTTATGCCACTCTATAGAACCATACCAAGTAACGAAGAACCCATTTTTGGCGTTGTCAAATTGAAAGATGCTCCGAATCAGCACCGGAACTGAAATTACTTTGAGAGGAAAGATTACATGGCATCTTGACAATTAGTGTTTAATGAACGAATAGTGCCGATAGTTGGGCTTAAGTGGGGAACAAGAGTCGCTCGATTTAGCAGTGGAATTAGCCCGACAATCGGCGTAGGGCTAATTCATGAATTAGCCCGACAATCGGCTTTGTCAAATGGAAAGATGCTCCGAATCAGCACCGGAGCATTGCATCTTTCCTCTTCTGATCTGACAACGCCATCATCTAAGCGTGAATATGAATTTGACTGAGAATATAACGCAAGCGATCATAATCATCCTTAAGTAAAACACTTAACTGTCTGCCCACATTCACTAACCATTGTCGATCGGCTTGACGCAATTGATACATCTGACGGATAGAAGCAGCTGCCAAAGCTTCTACGGGAGTATTTTTGACCTGTAATAAAATTCGTAAAAAGTCTAATTGTTCACTAAAATAAACCACTTCTAACGACTCACATTGATAAACCGCCTGATGAATTTGTGGGGGCCGGGGAGGAATATATTGATAGATATAACCTCGCCCGGCACCATTGCCATTAAATTGTCCAGGCAGGGTTTCAAAACCGACAATAGTTGCCCGAAATTCCGTTTTTAACATAGCGAAAATCTGCGGCTGTTGTTCCCGCAATTCAGCCAAAGATAACCCCAAAGCTCTAGCGCGATGTACCGAATCGATGGGTGCAGTGGTGGCAAAGGTGACAATCCCAAAAATCTTATTACCCGTTTCTTCATCGTAGGCTTTTACCCAACTACCAAAAGCAGGCATAAAAGGAAAGTTTAACTCCTCTGGTTCCAAACATTGCGCTAAAAACTCGGTCGTCGTCGTCTCGATAACTTCGGCGATATGATCGGGATGGCGGTTATCCGTAGCCAATTGCGGTAAGGGTGGACGCATGGTTATTTTTTGCCTTTAGCGGGGGCAATAATTACTTCTTCTAATTCCGAGAGATTAAAGGTGACTAACTTATCCCAGTTGCCCCCCTCAAAAAGAACGGCTACTTTCCCATCGCTTAAACGCTGGGCTAAACCTTCAAATTTATAGTAGGTATCATCGGGATTGCTGACTCGAACGGTACTACCTGGCAAAATCATAGGATTGACGACGAAATTATAATTACTGTCTCTTAGCTTATCAAAAATTAGTGATCAGGGAGTCGTGACTTACCTCTATCTTCTGTTATCCGTCTTAGGCAATACGTCCCTGTTCTCTACCCGATCAGGCGATCGCAATTCGTTGATCAGGCGACAATTGTTGTACTGCTTAAATAAGCTGTTCTAAAGTTAAGGGAATGGTTCTCATCGATTTTGCTTTAATAATTTATAATTTGCTCTATTCAACCCTCAACCCCAGCTACAGGCGAGCGCACTAACTCGTAGGGTGAGCCATTCCTAAGCGTAACGCACCAATTTAATAATAAAGTTAGTGCGTGGGGTGCGGATTGTTAATTTGAGTTTTTTATCAAAGATAATCGCCGTCTAACGCACCCTACAAGATCGGCGTACTGCTAGGCAGTGCCTTCGGCATCGCACTTAACAAGTCATTGGGGGGACAAATTTAATATTTTTCCTTGGGTTGACTCTAAAATTGAATCTCGGATAAAAGAACTAGCATTAGTAATCTCTAGGCCAATTAATTCTCCTAAATCATTAAGTTCAGCGGTAATATTTGGATTAATTTCTACACTTTTAGCTTCTGGTTCATCAGAAATAGTTAAATGAAGAATGTCTTCTTGTTCAAAGTATCTCATTTTAGGGTTACTCATGGATAGTATATCTCCCAGTTGTTAGGCGAAATCGAATTTGTTGGCGTGTTGTCGCATGAATGGTGACAGGAGTTATAAAATTATCATCGTATTCATAAGGAATAATTACTAAACGATTATCATGCTTGCCTACGGCAATAAGACGACCCGTTTCAGTATCGTAGTACCTTTCTCCAGAGTATTTGAGAATCTCTTCTATTTTAGCAAGTTCAAATCCTCTCAGTTTGGCTCGGTATTGTAAGTAATCTGACCAGATAATATTCGGCATTATGAGCAGACTTTGCTAATTATCTGTTATCTATTTTAATCTAAATTCTCCTTCCCAACCCCCCAACACCGTAATCCACCGAATATTCCGTGTTTGGTGGTGCGTTCCCCATCATAAAACGAATGGAGTAACAAGGGTTGCATCAGGGAACGCACCCTACAAGATCGGTGACTGCGCTATTTTCACCTTCCCAATTATATCTTATTCGGTAACACAGAATGATAAGGTTGGTGCGTGGGGCGCGGATTATTAATTTGTTTTTTTGGTCAGTAGAGTAAAATGTAGGGTGCGTTAGACGGCGACAATCTTTGCTCTTACTTAGACTAGCAATCCGTCGTAACGCACCACCAAAGAGATATATTAAAGATAGAACAATGCCTAATTATAGAAGACCTAATGTTTCTGGCGGTACTTATTTTATTACCCAAGTTACTTATCACCGTGAACCCTGGCTCTGTAGTGAAATTGGACGGAAGGCTCTCAGAGAAGCTCTTGAAAAGGTAAGAGAAAAACATCCTTTCTCAATTGATGCTTTTGTTTTGTTACCAGATCATTTTCATTTTTTGTTAACTTTGCCACCAGAAGATAAAGATTTTTCTCTGAGATTGCGATTGATTAAAACGTATGTCACCAAGCATTATGCAGAACAATTAGGTATTAACCGAGAAGTTTCTCAGTCACGAATAAACCGAAGAGAGCGCAATCTTTGGCAGCGTCGCTATTGGGAACATTTGCTTCGAGATGAAATAGATTTTGCTCTGCATTGTGATTATATTCATTATAATCCCGTAAAACATGAATTATGTGCGAATCCGCAAGATTGGCAGTTTTCAAGCATCCATCGGTTTATTGCTCAGGGAATTTATCCGCCTAATTGGGGGAGCGATGGAATAAAAGAAATACCAACAGCAATTTGGGATGAGTGATTTAATTATCAATATTCTAGTAATAAAATGTAGGGTGCGTTAGACGGTAATAATCTTTGCTTTTGCTTAGATCTAGCAATCCGTCGTAACGCACCAATTTAATAATCAAGTTGGTGCGTGGGGCGCGGATTATTAATTTGTTTTTATCAGAGATAATCGCCGCCAACAAAAACATAAATTGTAGGGTGCGAAGCGCGATAGCGTAACGCACCAATTTAATAATCAAGTTGGTGCGTGGGGCGCGGATTATTAATTTGTTTTTTTTGTCAGAGATTGTCGCCGCTTAACACACCCTACAAGATCGGCGATCGCACTAAAACAAAAACATGAATCGTAGGGTGCGTTACGCTATCGCTAACGCACCGGTTTAATAATCAAGTTGGTGCGTGGGGCGCGGATTATTAATTTGTTTTTTTGTCAGAGATTATCGCCGCCTAACGCACCCTACAAGATCTACAAGATCGGCAATCGCGCTCAAACAAAAACATAAATCTACAAGATCTAAAACAGAAACATGAATCGTAGGGTGCGTTAGCGATAGCGTAACGCACCAATTTAATGGTGAAGTTGGTGCGTTACGGCGGATTGTTAATTTGAGTTTTTTATCAGAGATTATCGCCGCCTAACGCACCCTACAAGATCTTATTTTTCAGGGATAGCGGATAAGATAGCTCGCAGTGCTTTGTTTACATCTTCAGAATTTTTGAAAACTTTAGCGACATCTGGTTCTAAGGTGACAGTTATTTTTATTTCATTTACCTGAGAAGCAAAACGATTAGGATGAGCCTTAGTATAATCAAAGTTATATTCAGGAAGTAGGTCATCTTGTAAATTTTGTTTGGTTTCAGAATCCTGTATATTTTTCATAGTCTTGTCGTTCTTTTTTGGTTGTTAAACGTGCGCTGATAATACGAATCATTTGATTTCTTTCAGTAAAACAAACTACTAAAAGACGATTCTTGTCATCGTGTCCGATAATAATTTCTCGTTTTTCACCGACCGAATGCCACTCATCATCAAAAATGTAGGCTAAAGGATCTCGAAAAACAGCCTTGGCTTCTTCAAAATTGATGCCATGCTTTTTGAGATTAAGTTTTGCCTTGGCGTTATCCCACTCAAATTGTAAGTTCATAAACTCAATTCTAGTTCAATCTCCCCCTAAACAGAATCGTAGGGTGCGTTAGCGATAGCGTAACGCACCAATTTAATGGTGAAGTTGGTGCGTTACGGCGGATTGTTAATTTGTTTTTTTGCCAGAGATTATCGCCGCCTAACGCACCCTACAAGATCGGCGATCGCACTAAAACAGAAACATGAATCGTAGGGTGCGAAGCGCGAAAGCGTAACGCACCGGTTTAATGGTGAAGTTGGTGCGTTACGGCGGATTGTTAATTTGTTTTTTTGCCAGAGATTATCGCCGCCTAACGCACCCTACAAGATCAGCGATCGC
>NZ_JAPZSR010000319.1:0-1899 GCF_027531875.1 Microcystis sp. LE19-84.1B
CCCACATTCCGCACCCTAAGTGTCACAACGTCTCAAAAGAGGAAGATGCCTGAGTCAAAATACTTATCTAGAGGAGTGAGTTGGCGGCAAGCTGCCACCAACTAAGCCGAAAATTTCAGGGTTCCCCCAGTCATTCTCAATAAACAGTGCTTATTGAGAATAACTGGGCAATCAGACTTAACATCTAGGGGGAGATGTTCCAGTTGCTCGCTTTGTTTTGTCACCCCTGGAAGTCAATCCATCTGGTCAAGATAAGAGATAATATTCCTGGCCAGGTTTGGGAAAAAATCTCAAAATGTTGCGCCTCTCATCCGTTAAGTTGCTAATCTTTTGATTGTCTTGAATAGGTCGGAGATGAATCCCTTGAAAGTTCTGAAATATCCAGCGTAATGTTGGTCGGTCAGTTAACTTACCCAACTGATTTTTTAGTCCCGTCTCCTGCGGTTTTAAATTCAGACGAAGTTGTCTTTGACCAATAGTATAAACCAGTAGGCACAAGCCCATGAGCATGGCCAGGACCTCGATTCTGTGGGGAGATTTGAGAAAGACACTGTCGGCAAAAAAGCCGGGGTCTTTGAGAAAAGAAAATCCTCTTTCCGGAGCTTGTTGCCCTTTATATTTTTTGAGTATATCCTCACTGCTTAATCGTTGTTTCTCCAATTCGTTAGTCGCTAAAACGAATCGTCCTGCTCGTTTCTTTAGCCTCTCAATTGCGGACAAATTCAACTCTAATTCGGCTTGAACTTGATAGCTTTGAGAGGGTAAATCGTCTTTTGATTTGAGTTTTGACTGCTGAGACTCAGGCGGAATGAGATTGACTTTAATCTCCGTTAACTGATGATATTTTAAGGAGTCAGATAATCCCTTGGCTATCGCCAACGCCACCGCTCTATTCTCAAATTCTCTTCGGGATAGTTGCCGGATTTTTTCTTATGCCCTTTTCTTTTCTTGCTCGATTTTTTCTCTAATTTTTTCAAGTCTGATTCTTGTCTAGCTTGACTTTCAACTAGCAACCATCTTGGTTCTATCCCCCCATAGTTAGAGATGGTTTCCCGCCAGGAATAACCCGGTATTTCTGAATCGGTTAACTCTTTTTCTGAGATGCTATCGACTAACTTTTGAGCCTCTTTAATGCTGAAGGGGACTCGAGATAACCAACGCATTTCTCTCATTAGTTTTAAATTCTCTTTGCTGTAGAGGGCGCTATCGCCGACTATTAAACTGTCAAAGTCAACTTGTTTTTGAAATTCTCGGGCGATTTGACCAAAAACCGCTTTGTCCGCTTCATTTCCGTCACCTACTTTCAGGAATAAAGGTACATCTCCATCCCCACTTACGATTAAGTCAATCATAAATTGTTTCAAGTCAGGTCGTCGGTCGCGGGAGTATCCGTAGGTAATTTTTATTGGCTGTTGTCTGGTTTCAATTTCTTCTCCAACTGCTCCTGATTTCAGGATTTCTACTGTTGGGTATTCCTTGTTATATTCTCCTTCTACTGATAGAGAAGTCGAATCTAAATGGGAATTCTCGGTCGCTACACCAAATTTTTTCACGGCGGCTAAACTGATGAGTAGGAAAATGACCGAAACATTAAGTTGATAAAGTTTGTCCATTACTCGACCAATTTTATCATCATTCAAGTGCTTGGGTTCGATGCCCTCTCCCAGCAAATGTTCGGTTGCTTTATCTTCAAAAAATTGAGGAAATAAATACAAGGATCGGGAGACAAATCCCAATCCATTCAGGATAATTGCTTTGACGACTTGCCCCGCTGTGACAATTTCTCCTCGCTCAATTGAGACTTGTTCGTTGATAATTTCAACGATTCCTATTTCATCGATAATTCCGGCTACTAATCCCAGATGGTCTAGATTTTTGACTTCAATTTCTGTTGATTGA
>NZ_JAPZSR010000224.1:0-1006 GCF_027531875.1 Microcystis sp. LE19-84.1B
TGGTCGAGGGAATCAACAATAAACTTAAACTAATAAAACGGAGAGGCTATGGCTTTAGAAACTTTCGGAATTTTTGGGTTAGAAGTATGTTATCTTGGCATCTTGTATGTTGATTTAGCATAAAGGGTAACGAAGAGCCAATTTTAGGGAGACTAACCCTCTCATCCTCGGATAATTCTGGCTTACCCCTCGCGTCCACCCCATCGGTGTAAACCGATTCAACTATCTTTAAAAAGGCTTTTTGAGCTTCATTCATTATCGTCTTCATCTTCAAAATCATCTTCATCCTCAAAATCGTCTTCATCCTCGGAATTTACGGGAAAATCTTCGGGAGAATAGAGCAAGGCAAAACTTTCAAAATAAGGCTTGATTGCCTCCTCATAATCCGAACGCGTTCGCAGTTTAGAAAATTTACCCCGATCAAAATCTGCCTTGATAGTGCTGACGATTCTCGCCAAAGGTTCGGGATAAACAGGACTAGCGCCTTCATGACTCGAAGCCATTCGCGAAAAAACATCGCCGTCTCCTGCCACCAGTCCCCTAAACAAATTTTTGACAAAACTTTCTAAACGTGGATCCATAAATTTCCTCACTTCGACAAGGCTCAGTGACCTCTAATTTTCCTCCATTTCCATAATAGCAATTCCTTTTTCTCTGGTTACTTTGTTCACTTTAACCCCAGTAAAAGCAGGAGAGATTTTTGGCCAAACCCCTTGACTGAAAACGGAACTTGACATATACTTATATATATAATGGGAATCCGTGCCTGCCTGCAAACCCTTCATTTTTGGGCAAATAACCCTAAAAAACACTCTCAAAAAAATCTTGAGCAGGATTAATCTGCCGGTATGGGTGGCTAACCCTAGATAATTATTCCTGAATCATTGGGACAGTTTTTGGCTAATTCTGATATAACAGCTATGAAGATTTTGACGATTTTACAGGGATTAATCGACAAAAATCCCTTAACTGAGGCGGATCTAGAAGAATTACTAGCGATCGAATC
>NZ_JAPZSR010000165.1:0-6329 GCF_027531875.1 Microcystis sp. LE19-84.1B
GGCAATCTAGAGAATACCCGTCTGGGTTCGAGCCTAAACAAGCTCGAATTATCCAAAAAGCGTCGGGATTTTACGTTTCGGTTTCCTTCCAATCTACGGAATTAGTTCCCGATATGACAGTGGGGAAAACCTGTTTAGGAATTGACGCGGGGATTGAGAGTTTTGTTGCTACTTCACGGGGAGATTTAATCAAAGCCCCTCGATTTTTGTTGAAAGTACAGAGTAAGCTTAAATTGCTACAAAGACGCTTGAAACGGAAAACTAAAGGCTCTAGCAATTGGTTAAAACTTCAGGAGAAGATAGCGAGATTACATGAAAAAGTGTCTAATACTCGTAGAGATTGGCACTTTAAGTTAGCTCATTACCTTTGTGATCTTGCTGATAATATCTTTGTCGAAGATATTAACTTCATTTCCTGGTCTAGAGGGATCGTTAGAAAACAATCTCTGGATTCGGGCATCGGTAGTTTTATTAACGAGATACTACCGTTTGTCGCTTGGAAACGGGGGAAATATTATCTTAAGGTCGATAAAAACGGAACTTCCCAGGAGTGTCCGAATTGTGGCGCGATTACTGGCAAAAAGTCGTTATCAGAAAGAGTTCACCGGTGTGATTCTTGCGGCCACATTGAACCGAGAGACACGGCATCAGCGAAGGTAATCGAGAACCGAGGAAAAAACGCGGTCGGACTGACCGTGTTAGAAAACGCTCGCGGAGGCGATTTGACGGGGATCGACTGGGTTAAACCAGGTCGATCTAGTTAAAAACCTATGAACCGAGAATCTCCCGCTACACCGCGCGAGCGGTTAGCGGGGGAGAGTCAAAATTAGAATGATTAAACCCCAACCATAACCCCGCCTCGATAACCGATAGCCGATAACCGATCGCTAAACATGGATCCATCTTTCGCCCTTACTCTGCAAATTGTCATCACTGTGGTGGCGGGGATTACAGCCCAAGTCATCGCCGAATACCTGAAAGTTCCCAGTATTGTTTTCCTGCTCATTTTTGGGATTGCTTTAGGGTCCGATGGTTGGGAAATTTTACACCCCCAAAGTCTGGGAATTGGCTTAGAAGTCCTTGTTGCTCTCTCTGTGGCGATTATCCTATTTGAAGGCGGTTTAAGCCTAAGCGGACGGGAATTAGGGCGAGTTTCTGGCAGTTTACGCAACCTTGTCACCCTCGGTACTTCCATCACTCTCATCGGTGGCGGTATGGCAGCCCACTGGTTGGGGGAATTTCCCTGGCCGATCGCTTTTCTTTACGCTTCTTTAGTGGTGGTAACTGGTCCGACGGTGATCGGGCCTTTGCTGAAGCAAGTAGCCGTAGATCGGCGGGTGGCGACGCTTTTGGAAGGGGAAGGGGTATTAATCGACCCGGTGGGCGCAATTTTAGCCGTAGTGGTGCTAAATACGATTATTGATAGTCATTCCCGCCCCATGGAAATTATCACCGGTTTAACCCTACGTTTAGGCATCGGGGCGGCGATCGGCATTGCTGGAGGCGGATTGTTAAGTTTTATTATAAAAACTTGCAATTTTCTGACTTTTGAGCTAAAAAATCTCGTGGTTTTAGCGGGAGTCTGGGGGTTATTTGGTTTATCGCAATTTAGTCGCAGTGAATCGGGGTTAATGGCGGTGGTAATGGCGGGAATTGTGCTAAAAGCGGCGGCAGTTCCCGATGAGCGGTTATTAAGGCGTTTTAAGGGTCAATTAACCACTCTTTGCGTGTCGGTACTGTTTATTTTACTAGCGGCGGATCTTTCGATCGCCAGTGTGATCGCTTTGGGTTGGGGCAGCGTCCTGACCGTGTTAGTCTTGATGCTGGTGGTACGTCCCCTGAGTGTGGCTCTGTGTACCCTAAAAAGTGACCTAAATTGGCGACATAAGTTATTCATCGCTTGGGTTGCGCCTAGGGGAATAGTTTCTGCTTCTGTAGCTTCTTTATTTGCCATTTTACTCACCCGTGCCGGTATTAATGGCGGTGAAGCGATCAAAGCTTTAGTCTTTTTAACAATTTTAATGACGGTTTTTATTCAGGGATTAACGGCGCGGTGGGTGGCAAAAGGGCTAAAAATCACTTCTTCTGCGGCAACGGGGGCAGTAATCGTCGGTTGTAATCCCCTAGGTCGTTTAATCGGCTGTTTATTCCAAGAACAAGGTGAAAACGTGGTTTTAATCGATACGGATGCCGCAGCCTGTCAGCAAGCACAAGAAGAGGGTTTAACGGTGCTGCAGAGTAGCGCACTTGATACAAAAATACTGCAAGAAGCCGGCATCGAATCCATGGGGACTTTTCTAGTTTTGACTAATAATAGCGAGGTTAATCTGGTTTTAGCCCAGAGAGCTAGGGAGGAATTTCATCCTCCCCGGGTGTTGGCTGCCTTTGCGGGAACCCCCAACCCAGATAAAAATAAAGTTAATCAGGTTTTTCTGCCTAGTTTTTCGGTCAAGGAATGGAATCAGTATTTAGACGATAATCAGATTAAATTAGGTAAAACTATCTTTAAAGCCGATGATTTGAGCGAACAACAGACCAGATTAACTAAATTAATCGAAAATGGCGAACTGCTGCCCCTATTATTGCGTCGTGATAATTCCCTACAGGTAGTCACAGAAAGGGAAGAATGGCGCACCGGAGACGAATTAATCTATATTCTGCGCGATTTACGCCCACAACTGCTTAAACGTCTTTCTGGCACTGTCAGAACCCGTTTATCTTTAGAAATCTTACCCGAAGTGGAAATCGCCACCAGTAGATAAGTAAGAGGACAAAATTAACTTCTTGGTTAGGATAGGAACTCTGGCAACTTAAGGGACTTGCGTGGGAATAATATCCCAATCGATCGGAGGGCGCAAGCTTTGCGCCCCTACAGTAACGGATTTTGTCCACAATGTAGGGGCGAACTGCGTTCGCCCAAAAGGTACATTATCAAAGCGCAAGTCCCTTAGCTAAAAAAAACGGTACACTGATAACTGATAATTGATAACTGATCACTGCTTATGCCTCCCCGTTGGCCCCGTCAACCCGATCGCAAAAACGATCCCGCTTTCCGACGTTTAGATGATCGCATGAATTTCGCCGTTCATGTGGCGGCTTTTTTAGCGATTAATTCAGGGTTGTGGTTTTTTCATATTATTAAATTTTCCGATTGGACTTGGTTAAATCTGTTCACGGGAATTTGGGCTATTCTATTGGTGGGACATTTGATTTATATAGCGGCGATCGCTAACTATTCGGTAACATCCCATGGCTAACACAACTCAGGACATCGAAAATCTGGCGGCTCAAATCGGCGACAATATCTACATTGACGTGGCTAAATGGCATCTCTATCTCCGGGAAGCACATTTACACAGCGTCGTTGCCGAAAAAGTCTTCCCTTTGCTCGAAAACGACAGTTTAAGTGAGAATGCAGTCATGTCTATCCTGCGGGAGATAAAAGTCACCCTCGGAGGTGGTCATCTGCAAGTTTCCCTAGCGGATTTGTTACCCAGCAAATGTCAGATAGATTTAATCGATTTGCTCGAAGAATACCAAAAAAGTCACTAAAATTCCCGAATAGTATGCCGGATAACTCGCAGACTAGGACTAACAGGCTAAAGTAGTTAGAAATAGTCCCCCAGAAGCAAACCATGGAAATAGGTGTTCCCAAAGAGATTAAAGATCAAGAGTTTCGCGTCGGTTTAAGTCCCAGTAGTGTGCGTGTACTCAATGATCGCGGTCACAGGGTATTTGTGGAAACGGCCGCCGGATTAGGTGCCGGATTCAGCGATGAGGATTACCAAAAAGCCGGGGCCAAAATTGTGGAAAAAGCGGCCCAAGTTTGGGATAAACCGCTAGTTGTCAAGGTAAAAGAACCGCTTAAGGCAGAATACGGCTTTTTAAACAAGGATGCTCTCCTTTTCACCTATTTACACCTAGCGGCCGAGCGCCATTTAACGGAAGCATTAATCGAGTCGGGAACAACTGCGATCGCCTATGAAACGGTCGAGCTTGCCGATGGTCGCTTGCCTCTCTTAACTCCCATGAGTGTTATTGCCGGTCGTCTTTCGGTACAATTTGGGGCCCGCTATCTGGAAAAACAACAGGGAGGTAGGGGAGTTTTACTGGGGGGTTTCCCCGGGGTGAGTCCTGGACAAGTGGTTATCCTTGGCGGTGGTGTGGTGGGTACGGAAGCGGCCAGAATTGCCATCGGTATGGGAGCAAAAGTAGCTATTTTAGATATTAACGTCGAGCGCTTGGCCTATTTAGAGACTTTATTCGGTTCCCGGGTAGAATTGCTTTATAGTAGCTCGGCACAATTAGAAAATGTGGTTCCTAAGGCCGATTTATTGATTGGGGCAGTGCTAGTCTTAGGAAAACGAGCGCCGACGCTGGTTTCTCGCTCTTTAGTCGCCAAAATGAACCCTGGTTCCGTAATTGTCGATGTGGCAGTGGACCAAGGAGGCTGCGTGGAAACCCTGCGGGCCACTTCCCACAGTCAACCGACTTACCTGGAGTCGGGAGTAGTACATTATGGAGTGCCTAATATGCCTGGAGCAGTACCCTGGACGGCAACCCAAGCTTTAAATAATAGTACCCTACCCTACGTTATTAAATTAGCCGACCATGGGGTAAAAGCCTTGGATCAAGATGTTTCCCTCGCTAAGGGGTTAAATGTCGCCAATCATCGGTTAATTCATCCAGCAGTGCGCGAAGTTTTTCCCGATTTGATTTGAGCAGTAATTTCAGGGCTGATGGTGGTATTTTCCAAGGGCTATGACTAAGAATTTATGGACAAGGGATGAGCTGCTGATCGCTCTCAATTTATACTATAAATTTCCCTATGGACAATTCCATACTAACAATCCTGTTATTATCGAAGTCGCTGAAAAGTTACAGCGAACACCATCGGCCCTAGTGATGAAATTATGTAATTTTGGTTCTCTCGATCCTAGACATCAATTGCGAGGAGTACAGGGGTTAAAAGGTATCAGTAAAGCTGATCGGCAAATCTGGCAGGAGTTCGAGGATAACTGGACAGAATTGGCCCTAGAAAGTGAGGAAAAATTACAAGTTCTTTTAGGAGTTATCAACGAGCAGCAAGAGGATTTTACTAGACTTGATTTTTCGGGAAAGATCAAAACAGAAAACGAAGCAATCAGAAAAGTTAGAATCGGACAAAACTTTTTTAGAAAGACAATTTTAGCCCTATATAACTATCGTTGCTGTATTACAGGAAATCCCATTCCTCTGTTATTAACAGCTAGTCATATATTACCCTGGAGTCAATTTCCCGAACAACGTTTAAACCCTCATAATGGACTGTGCCTAGCTCGTACTCATGATACTGCTTTCGATCGAGGTTTAATTAGTTTCGATGAGGATTTAAGATTAATTATTGGCCATGAGATCGAAAAAAAGGCTCAGGATCAAGGTAGCGAGACGTTAGCACTAAATTTTATCAACTATCGCGGTAAAACTTTAAATGTTCCCGATCGCTTCTCACCAGATTTGGATTTTTTAAACTATCATCGCTATCATATATTTCAGGGCTAAAAGTACGATAAAGTCAATTAAATTCTCAATTGCATTACTTTGTTTATGATTGAGTTTGTGTAAAACACTTTTGCAATTTAAGTTTGTGTATAAAGTTTTATGTACAGATTCAACATTTCTGGTCACTAAGCCACAGCAAATCCTGTATATTTGCGTACTTTAGGATAACGAAAACCCAGGACTATATCTTCTTTGGGAATACCTGCCTCCATCAAATCAGTAGCTATGCCTTCCTCCGTTTCATCACATTGAATCCAGACTTTATCAACAACTAAGCTAAGGTGAATTGGTGTTGCATGGAGATACTTATTACCACTCCAACCGAAATCTAAAACTAGATAATGTCCTCGTTCATCATCAAATATAACCTGAGAAGTGTAGCCATCAGGTAAGGTAGCACGATAGTTAGCATGATTCTGGAGAACAGTCTTAATAATACCTTGATATTTTAATCGGGTATCCATTGCACGATTACCTCACTTTCATCATCAAAGACAATTAAAAGGGGAGAATTAATCCCCCCATCAATTTAGACAAAGAAACTATTGACTGGAATAGTGCCGAGTGCCGGTAAAGTACCCGTTAACCCGGTGAGATTAATCACCAAATCATTAGCACTTTGGAAACCCGCCGTACCGTCGTTGATGATTAGGTAAGTAGAAAAACTATTGTCCCGCACTAAAACAGCACTGTTAATTCCGAGAGCTTGATTTCCGGCTGTTGCCCCATTAGCATCGGTAAAGACGTTAGTAACAATAGTGTCAATATTAGTCGTGGTGCTATCTGTT
>NZ_JAPZSR010000453.1:0-21768 GCF_027531875.1 Microcystis sp. LE19-84.1B
TCCTCACCTACACAGAAGATAAGTTGTCAAGGTTCAGTTGTTACTGTTCCTTGTCTTCTATACGCTAGGTTGTTATACTAACTTTCAGAAGAACGAATCGCACCTTTGTATTCTAGTACAAACATTTTGACACTGCTCGACCGAGTATCAATGTCTTAACACAAAATTCTTTAAGTTGACAATACATATTTATTTAAAGCCGCCCGACCCTACACTAAAGGGCGGGGTTTGTACCCAAATTTTCGGTCAAGACCTCGGTAGTTACGTTACTTTTTACTTTTATAAAAGGGTTTTTTAACTACGGTAGCGGGGTAGGTGCTGCCGCGTATTTCCACTTCGATCGCTTGTCCGATCGAGGCGAAAGGTGTGGGAAGATAGGCTAAAGCGATCGCTGTGTTTAAAGTTGGTGATAAAGTGCCACTGGTGACTTTACCCACCACTTCCCCGGCGAATACTACCGGATAATCGTGACGTGCGATATGTTTGCCGGACATCTGCAATCCCACCAAGAGCCGATTGACACCATTAAGTTTTTGGTCTTCGAGGACATTGCGACCGATAAAATCGCCTTTTTCTGGCAGATGAACTAACCAATTTAAGCCAGCCTCTAGGGGAGTCGTGCTATCGTCGATATCCTGTCCATAAAGGGCTAAAGCTGCCTCTAAACGCAGGGTATCCCGGGCCCCTAAACCGCAGGGAGTCACCCCTAAATTTAAAAATTCTGTCCAAAGTTGCTGCCCGATTTCAGGAGCGGCCATAATTTCAAAGCCATCTTCTCCCGTGTAACCGGTCCGGGCGATAAAAACTTTTTCCCCGAAAAGCTGGCTTTCCCAGTGATTAAATAGGCCAAAATCGCTTAATTTTTCCCCGATCAAGGGCTGTAAAATTGTGGCTGCTTTGGGTCCTTGCAGGGCAATTAAGACCCTTTCTCGGGATAAATCCGCTAATTTTACCCCCGATCCCTCTAAATTGCCTAAAATCCATTCTCGATCTTTATCGGTAGTTGAGGCATTAACAATTAACAGGCCCTGGCTTTCGCTTTGGTAGTAAAAGATAATATCATCGATTATGCCACCGTCCGGGTTAAGTAAAACGCTATACTGTGCCTTTCCTGCCCTTAAACGGGCTAAATTAGAGGGAACTAGGGTTTGGAGAGATTGAACCAGATTATCGCCAGTTAAGATAAATTTGCCCATGTGGGAAATGTCAAACATCCCGACACCGTTGCGGACAGCATTATGTTCGGTTTTTAGGCCGCTAAACTGTATCGGCATCTCCCAACCCGCAAAAGGGGTAAATTTGCTGGTTTGTTGGGCAATTAAGTTGTATAAGGGGGTACGAATAGCGGGGGAAGTTGCTTCTTGGTTAGCCACGGTGTTCTCGATCGAATGGTTTTCTGCCTAGAGTAGCATAGCAGTTATCAGGAGACTCCGAGACAGGAGACAGGTTTTGGGGTTTTGGGGTTTTAGGGTTTTAGGGTTTTAGGGTTTTAGTTCAATTTCCCCACTTCCCCACCTCCCCACCTCCCCACCTCCCCACTTCATAATTCATAATTCATAATTCATAATTCCCACTTCCCCACTTCCCAATTCATAATTCCCACTCTCTTAACCTTTCTCGCACTCTGTCAATGGGAATTGCGAAACCGCAGCCCAATCTAACGGCATTTTCTAGGGGTTTAGGAGTGGAGGGATTATCACAAAATAAACTCGCTTGGGAAATCACTCCCACCACTTGATTTTTATCGTTTAAAACTGGACTTCCCGACTGTCCAGAAACGACAAACATGGATAAACTTAAGGATTTTTCGTTATTATCATTAACCGTGCCTTTACTGACAGTCCAATCTTTTTGATTAAAAGGATTACCGATCGAGATTACTGGTTGATTAGGGGCAATTGGTAGGGGTGCTAAAGCTAAAGGTTTTAAATCTGGGGGGGGATTTTTTACCTCTAATACTGCTAAATCGAGCCAGTCATTAGCTGGGTTAATGTGGAGAATTTTAGCTTTTGAACGCTTGCGGATTTTCCCCTGGGTTGGTTGGCTATAATACTCCACAAAAATGCGTGCCTCTGCATCGATTTCTTGACGGGAATTCGTCACCACATGGCGGTTAGTTACGATCCAAGCTCTATCTTTATCTCGTTTTAATAACCAACCAGTGCCGATACCATTGTTATTTTTGCCGCGCACGATAATTTTAACAATTGAGCGTTTTAAATTCACCAGAGGATCACTCTTAACACTGGGAATTATCTCTGGCATTTTTAATAATTCGGGATTGTCGTGAATTAATCGCCCCCGTTGGATTTCCTGTAAAATAAATCTAGCTTCTGATAAATTGGGATCAATTTCTACGGCCTGCCGACACCAATTTAGACCCTCATCGATCTGACCACTATCGATATAGGTATAACAAAGATTTTCGTAAATATTGGCATTTTTGGGGCTAATTTGCCGCGCCTGTTGAAAAACTGCCATGGCTTCCCCTAGTTTTCCCTGTTCCGCTAAAGCTTCGCCTAAATAATTATAAATATCCCCATCTTTAGGAGCGTAAATTAAAGCCTGCCGATATATTTGCTCTGCTTCCTCCCATTTTCCCTGTTTTGCTAGGGTTTCTCCTAATTTTTTGTAGGTTTCACCCTGACTAGGTATCAATTCTAGAGCTTGCTGATAGGCATAACTGGCCTCTGGCCAGAGTTGCTGTTCACTGTAGGCCTTTCCCAGATAAAAATAGGCTTTTCCCTGAGTAGGATCGAGAAAAACCGCTGCTTGCAGAGCTTTCGCCGCCTCATCCCAACGTTGTGAACTATAGAGGGCTTTTCCTAGCTGAAATTGCGCTTTAAAAGTTGGTTTAATGATAATTGCTTTTTGGTAAGCATCGATCGCCTCTGACCATTTTTCCTCCTGCGCGAAGATATCCCCCAAAGCCACTAAATAATTACTTTGGGAGGGTTCCATCGGTGGTTTATCATTAACGATAAAGCCACGATTATATGCTTGTAAGGCTTCAGAATAGCGTTTTTGACTTTGCAATACCTGAGCGATTTTTATATGGGCTTGGACTGAATTTTCGTCAAAAGATAAAACTGTTCGGTAAGCAGACAGAGCCGATTCCTTCTCCCCCGCGGCCAAAAGTTGATCGCCTTGCCAAAGATAAGCCAAGGCAATAAGATAAAAAATAGCAAAGGGAGCGGCGACAATGAAGGCAATAATTAAAAATATTTGCAGGGGTTTGCTAGAATAGCGGCGACCGATTTTAATATCTTTTCTTTTCATTTCTTGGTTAGGATAGACAACAGGCTAGAGGTGGTTCGATAATCGACCTAGACCAATTTAGATGCGCGGGCCGCTTACACATATTTTTCCCCTTTCCTGTTGCCCTTTCCGCAGTTCTGCTCCTCCTTCTTTCTAGGGTGTGGATGTAATTTTGTCCAACTACTTACTGATTACTGCTGCAAGCGCTGGGTAGGATTAACATAGCGTCACCGAAAGAATAGAAACGGAAACGTTCTTGGATAGCTGCTTGATACAATGCCAGTAGTCTTTCCCGTCCGACTAAGGCACTGACTAACATCATCAAACTGGACTTGGGTAGGTGAAAATTAGTGATCATGCCGTCGATAACCCGCCATTGATAACCCGGATAGACAAATAAATTGGTTTTTCCCTGAAAAGCGGTTAATTTATCGCTCTTAGTTTCTTTAATTGCCCCTTCCAAGGCGCGAGCTACCGTGGTTCCTACGGCGATAACCCGGCCACCTCTAGCCTTTGTTTGGGCAATTTTTTCGGCAGTTTCGGCGGAAATCTCTAAAAATTCCCGGTGCATTAGGTGTTCTGTAATATTTTCCACTTCCACGGGACGAAAGGTTCCCACTCCCACATGAAGGGTGATATAGGTGGTATCTATACCCTTCTGGGCGAGCTTATGGAATAATTCGGGAGTAAAATGTAATCCGGCCGTGGGAGCGGCCACAGAACCCTGTTTATTACCGTAAACTGTTTGATAACGGTCTTCTTCCGCCTCTGATTCGGTGACGTAGGGGGGGAAAGGAATATGACCGTACTCCTCCAACATATCCCAAAAACTGCGTCCGGGATGACGCTGAAATTCCAGCAGACGACCACTGGTGTTCAGATCTCGATCGATTACTTTCGCTAACCATAATTTTGCTTGGTCTTCCGTTCGCCCTGTTTTCGGATAAAAAAGGACTTCTGAACCGACTTTAAAGCGTTTTCCCGGTTTCACTAGGGATAACCAACGATGGTCATCCTGTTCTTCCAATAGTAATATTTCTACGGGTGCGCCTGTGATTTTACGTCCAAATAAACGGGCCGGAATCACGCGAGTATCGTTGAAAACCAGCAAATCCCCCGACTCTAACCAAGTGGGTAAATCCCGAAAAATAGCCAAATTATGACTATTAGGAGAATCTACCACCAAAAGACGGGAACTGTCTCGGGGTTCTGCGGGATTTTGGGCAATTAACTCCGGAGGAAGGTGATAATCGTAGCTGGAGAGTGATTGGTCAGGGATCATCGTCGTTATCATCATAAAGATCTTCGCAAAAGTTGGGTAATTCTACCCAGGCGAACTTCACTAAATCGGGGATTTCTCCCCTTGGTATCTGGAACGGTTTATCGTCAGACTAGAGATATAACACTAATCGTGACTATTAGCCAACATCCCAGCGGCCACTATGGACTATCTCTATTTTCTTGCTAACGCTAGTCTAACGCTACGAGTCACCGAATACCTGCGATCGATGACTCATCTACCCTCCTCCGTGATGACGGTTATCCATCAGATTAACGGTTGGGTGGTCAAGGTCAAGTTTAATCAAATGCTTACTCCTTGCCAACACGGGGATTTTCGCGCCTACATGAATGAGTTAGGGATTCCCTATCAACCGGAAATGCGTCTCCAGATGGTTTTTTGGAGTTTGGAAACAGGACAATCCCCGATTGATGTCATGCGTCGTTACCAAGTGGCGATCGTCTCCCATGGTACCCCGGATCAGCAAGATATAGAGGCTTTTCGGCAACAATTTACTAAGGGTTTAGGATACTGTCCGGAAACTCTAGCCTAGGGTTTATTTTCTCTCGGGATGCTCTTCGAGGGTCACTACAGGACTTAAATCGTTGATGTGATCAATTAATTGATACAAGCGTCCGTAACTCTTGCCGTTAAAGTAAAAAACTAGACGAGGTAAATGGTGGCTGGAATCCCGATTCTCTCGTTCTAGAATTTTACTAGGTTCGATTTTCCCCTTAACTACGATATCGCCGAAGTTTTGGTTAATTTGTTCGATCTGTTCCCCGCTTAGTTCGTGATTAAGACGAATAACAAAGGATTCTCCCACAAAACGGCTGGAGTGATACACCCGATAGAAGTGGCGAATTGTTTGACAAGCGTGGTCTAGATCGTTGGTAATAGTATAAAAATTCCGATCTTCGGCGGATATCAGTCCTCTTTTTTGCAGATTTTCACTAATTTGTGCTTGCCAAGTTTGCCAGTAGTCCCCATCAGGCTCATCAATTAATACTAGGGGTGCAGGTCCGTATTTACCCGTTTGACAGAGGGTAAGCGTCTCAAAGGCCTCATCTTGGGTGCCGAAACCACCGGGGAATAAAGCTACTGCGTCACTTTCCCGCAGAAAAAATAGTTTTCTGGTAAAGAAATATTTAAAGTCGATTAATTTGGCATCATTTATGATATAGGGATTAGCCCCCTGTTCAAAGGGTAGCTGAATATTTAATCCGAAGGAATTTTCCCGTCCGGCGCCTTCATTCCCTGCTTGCATGATGCCACCCCCGGCACCGGTTAACACCATAAAACCGTATTGACTGATACAGCGTGCGAACTCTACTGCGAGACGGTATTCACTGCTCTCGGGTTTGATGCGTGCCGAGCCAAAAATGGTCAGTTTACGAATGTGACGGTAGGGGTAAAATATCTGAAATCCCTTTTCTAGATCTTCGATCGCATAGGTTAAAATTTTCCAATCCAGGCGATCAATTTCCTCCTCGGCAATTCTGACTATTGCTTCTAGAGATCTTTGAATCCATTTGCCATCTTTTAAGTGGGGCAAATGTTGCAGCAATTTCCGCAAGTCTTCGGTTAATTCAGAATAGGAATTTTCCATTGGTGGGTTTGGTTTTGGGTTTTAGGGTGTTGGGGTTTTAGGGTTTTAGGGTTTTAGGGTTTTAGGGTTTTAGGGTTTTAGGGTTTTAGGGTTTTAGGGTGTTGGGGTTTTAGGGTGTTGGGGTTTTAGGGTGTTGGGGTTTTAGGGTTTTAGTTGAATTTCCCCATTCCCCCATTCCCCCATTCCCCCATTCCCCCATTTCCCCATTTCCCCATTTCCCCATTTTCCTGTCCATTAGTTAACTATTCAAAGACTTAAAGATCACTGTTCAGGATTATTTATTGCTTGATTAACTTGGGTGATTTGGGTTTGAAAATATTGTTCACGATAACGGATAGCTTGGGCTAATTCCGCACCTTTTTGGAAAGCGAGTAAAGCTTGGGGATAATTTTTTCTTTCTAGATAAATTTGACCGATTTGATCGTAGGTGTTCATTAAACCGTAGTAATTATAACCCAATTCATGGACTTTAATTAATTCTTGATAGATTTGTAAAGCATAATCCACCTGTTGATAACTTTTGTAAAGTTCGGCCAACTTATTTAAAGCTTCTCCTGCGGTGCCGTACTGTTGTAAAGCAAAAGCGAGAGAATAGGCTTCTTGAAAGTTTTGGCTGGCTTTATTGGCATCTTTTAAAGCTTGGTAATCTAAACCAATTTGAATTTTTAGATCGGGAATTAACTGTATTTGCTGATTTCTGATCTGGGTTTCAGCTATTTCTTCTTTAATTTTTACTGCGTTAGCTGGTTGCAAAGATTCTCGATAAATTTCTGCTAGTCTTTGCAGATAGATTCCTTGAGTTAAAGAATTATTCTGCGCCTTAGAAATAGTTAATAATTCCTCATAGACTGGGGCGGCTTTTTGATAATCAAAACGGGATAAATGAATTTGACCAAGTTGATTTAAAGTTGCTTCTACCGCCACATTATCGCCAGATTTTCTGGCATTAGCTAGGATTTGATCATAGATGATTATCGCCTCATTAAAAGCTCGTACCTGTTGATAGGATGTACCTAGTAATGCTAATAATTCCCCGTCCATTGTCTGGTTAGTTTCTGCGGTTTGTTGCACAGATTTTAAACGAGCAGTAATTAATTTAACATCCTCGGTTCGATCTCGATTCCAAGCTGCTAACCCCACTTTTCCCAAAGATTTTACTTCTTCTTTGGCTCCTAAATAACGATTTAATTTAATCACTTCATACCAGATAGGAAAAGCTTCCTCATTTAATCCCGCATTGTATTTAGCTTGAGCTTCAGCATCGCGTTGATCGATGTATAATAACAGTTGACGATGCTCCAAGGGAGTTAAAGGGCGATCGATTCCGGGTAATAAAGGACTTTTTAGGGGAGTTTCGAGGGGATTGGGTGCAGGGGTTTCTGTTTGTGCTAGGAGAGGAAGGGAAGTACCGATCAAACAGAGCCATAAACTGAGAGAAAAACGTAGCATAATAGATTGATAAGAGCGTAGTAGAGGATGATATTTTGTGATCGATCGATTCTATAAGAGACTGACTGCCGAAAATTTCCGTTTCCCAATTTTGGGTTTAATTGCTAGTTTAATTGTAACCTTTAGTCTGGCTGCCTGTGGTGTCTCCCCGCAAGTTTTGGCAGAACAACGAATGTTTCTACCCCTCTCGATCGAGTTTTTGGGAGAATATCAATTACCACAAGCGGATTATCAAGGGACAAGGGTGGGGGGATTATCGGCAATTAGCTATGATCGCGCCAATAACCGCTTTTATCTCCTCAGTGATGATCGTTCTCAGAAAGCTCCAGCCCGCTTTTATCGGGCTAGTTTGCAGATAAATGATGAAAAAATCAAAAAAGTGAATTTAGAGGCGGTCACGTTCCTAAAAGATGGCAAGGGAGAAACGTTTAAAAAGGGATCGATCGACCCAGAAGGTATCGCTTTTTCGCCCCGACAAACTTTGTTTATTTCCAGTGAAGGTGCGGTTAAAGAGGGAATTGCTCCTTTTATTGCTGAATTTGATTTGCAGGGACAATTAAAGGAGTCTTTGTTAATTCCTAATCGCTTTTTACCGGATGATAGCAATCAAAAAGGAATACAGGATAATTTAGGGTTTGAATCCTTAACTTTAGGGATTACCAGCACCCTCAAAGACGATCCTTTTCGTTTGTTTACTGCCACAGAAAGCGCTTTAATTCAAGATAGTCCCACGGGAAAAAGGGAAGAAAATCTCAGAGTGCGACTTCTTCATTATGTGATTGATCCGATTGGTGCGCCTGTGTTAGTATCGGAACAATTGTATGTGTTAGATGAGCCACCCAGCGGTGCGAGATACTACGGTTTAACGGAATTATTAGCTTTAGAAAAAGAGGGTTATTTTCTCAGTTTAGAGCGAACTTTTGGTTTAGAAGGTTTTGGAGCGAAACTATTTCAGGTAGTTAATGGGAGTGCCACGGATACCTCGAAAATCGCCAGAATACCGGGGGAATTAGAAGCTTTACAGGTGCAACCCTTGCGGAAAAAATTATTACTAGATTTAGGGACTTTGGGGATTGATTTAGATAATTTAGAAGCAATGACCCTCGGTCCAAGATTAGCTGATGGTAGTCGCTCTTTGATTTTAGTCAGTGATGATAATTTTAATCCGAATCAGGTCAATCAGTTTTTACTCTTTCGACTCAAGGAAAAATAAACAAGAGATGGTTAATTGCCTCACCTATCCCCTTCTGGGAGAAGGGTTGGGGTGAGGACTACCAATAAAGAAAAATGGGATAAATAGCCGGTTTAAAGACAAAACGGCCGATTAATAATCACTTTTTTCGATATCTTTGCGAATATCATTCAGGTCAATATAGCGATCGGTGGCATTTCGCAATTCCCTAGCGATCATCCCTTCCGTAGAAACTACGGTAATATGAGTATTTTTAGAGCGCAATAGTTCGATCGCTCGTTCAAAATCGCCATCACCGCTAAATAAAATCACTCGATCGTATTGATCGACGGTATTAAACATATCGACGACAATTTCGATATCTAAATTAGCTTTCTGGGAAAAACGACCGGAACTATCATCATAATATTCTTTCAAAATTTTTGTTCTCACTGTATAACCCAAACTAATTAAAGCATCGCGAAAACCTCTTTGATCTTGGGAATCTTTTAAACCCGTGTACCAAAAGGCATTAATTAACATGATATTCGGGTCGTTGGTGAAGTAATTTAACACCTTGCGCGGGTCAAAAAACCAACCATTTTTTTGTTGAGCATAAAACATATTATTGCCATCCACAAAAATCGAAAGGCGATCTTTCGGACGGGTGCCACCATTACAATGACAAAGACCGGCTTCTGTCATACAAAATACATACCTAATTTTTTATAGAGTTTAACTATAAAATTACTTTTTAGTAATTTTACGGGGGAAAACGACTATTCTTTGGGGAATAGCGGTGATTTGAGAGCAAAAAGATAGCAACTAAAATAAAAATTAGCTTTTTTGTCTAAGTAGGGAGGCACAATTATTTGTAGGATGGGTTAGCGGTAGCGTAACATAATCGGGCGTTGGGTTTCATGCTTCAACTCAACCTACGTTCATCTTATATTTAATTCCACCCACCCACTGAGGAGACAAATTAGATAATAGTTTCGGAATAATTAAAAGTGATAATAGGGGGATTGTACAGTAATTAGGTCATTTTGATAATCTTTCTCGATAGATGGGTATCAACAAGGCTGGTTAGATCAGGTAGGAACACCAATCACTCCAACCTCCAGAATATAGCTTAACATTCTCGTATCCGGCTAGGGTCAGGGAAAAGATATTAACACAGGCTGTCACTCCTGAACCACAGTAGAGGATAATTTCTTGATCGCCTTGCCGCTCTTGCCAACGTTGTGTTTGCAGGTCCTGGGGTTGAGAAAAACCCTGACTATCGGTGACTTCCAACCAGGGATAATTAAGCGCCCCCTCGATGTGACCGGCGATCGGATCAATCGGTTCCCTTTCACCCCGATAGCGATCGCTTTCCCTGGCATCAATTAACACCACTCCCCCTTGCTCTTTTTGCCTTTTTACCTCCTCGATCGTCACTACCCAATCCTGTTGAACTTGGGGGAGAAAAGCGCCGGTTTTCGGCACAGGTATCTGATTAGAGACGGGATAACCGGCATTTAACCAATTTTGCCAACCACCATCGAGAATGCTGACTCGTTCATGGCCGAGATAACGTAATAACCACCAGAGACGACTGGCAAAGGCAAAACGGGAGGCATCGTAGGCGATGACATGGGTTTGACCGGAAATCACCCCTAAAGAGCTTAATTTAGCGGCTATCGTCTGCGGATTCGGTAAAGGATGACGGCCGCCATGACGGGCAATGGGAGCCGATAAATCGCGATCTAGGTGTAAATAGAAGGAATTTTCAATATGATTGGCTAAATACTCTTGATAACCGAGATCGGGATCGTTTAATTGAAAACGACAGTCAATAACCATCAGATCGGGGCGATCGAGATTAGTCACTAACCAACTAGGAGAAACTAGGGGTGCGATCGGATTCATGGCGGGAAAATTGTTTAATAATTAATAGACAGTTGCGCTGATCTTCAGTGTGAGTATAACTGAGTTGATCGGCGATTTTTTGGAGTATCGGCAGTCCTTGCCCATGACCGGAGAAACTATGGTCAAGATGGGCATTTTTCTCGATAAAGCCCTCTAAATCGAAGACGGAACCCCGATCCCAGATGCGAAGTTCCATCTGGTGGGGGGTAATCTCGATCTCGATCTCGATCGGAATTTCGGGGGGTAGGTGTCGGTGAGCGTGACGGACTGCATTGGTAAAACCTTCGGCAAGAGCAAGCTGACACTGGAGCCAGTCTTTTTGGGGAATGCCCGCTGATTCAAGTTGCTCAAAATACTTTAAAACGGTATCTAAGGACCTGAGATCGCTATCTACCTGAAAAGAAATCTTCACCCCCGGTTTACCTCTGCAATGCCTTACGCTAGAAGTTATACCATTTTTCCCAAACTATGAATGATGTGTTAGCTCGATTCTGGATTTAATCCCATCTTGAGGGACAAGCAAAGTCATCCGTCAGGGGGTCGGGGGTAGGCAGTAAGATGGAGATAGTTGAGTTACAAAAAAGATGGTACGAATTCTAGTAATTGATGATGATGGAGTAATTCAAACGTTTCTGAGCCGCGCTTTGCAGAAGGAATACGAGGTTTTTGTTGCCAGTGATGGGGAAGAAGGATTAAAGCAAGCGGGGCAACTAAAACCGGCGATGATTATTTGTGATTGGATGATGCCGGGGATCGATGGGTTGGAAGTTTGCCGGCAAATTAAGCTTAATCCCCAACTGTCAACGACTTTTTTTATCCTCTTAACTTCTTTGGGATCGGTGGAGGATCGGGTGAAGGGATTGGATGCGGGGGCCGATGATTTTTTGTGTAAACCGATCGAGATTAATGAGTTAAGAGCGCGCGTGCGTGCGGGAATACGTTTGCATCAATTAAGTCATGATCTGCAAGCGCAAAAACAATTACTAGAAATGGAGTTAGCGGAGGCGGCGGACTATGTGCGATCGCTGTTACCCGAATTTTTCATTTCTCCAAAACTTGCTATCGATTTTCGCTTCCTTCCTTCTCGTCGATTGGGGGGCGATGGTTTTGATTATTATTGGTTAGATAATGACCATTTGATGTTATATCTTTTAGATGTGGCGGGTCATGGTTTACGAGCGGCTTTACCTTCCCTTTCGGTGATTCATCTTCTCCGTTCCCGTGGTTTAAGTCAGGTGAATTACTATCAACCTAATCAGGTTTTACAAGGGTTAAATCAAGTTTATCAAATCAGTCCTAAGAATGATAAATATTTTACTATTTGGTACGGGATTTATGATCAGAAACAACAACAGTTAACCTATGCCAGCGCGGGTCATCCCCCGGCAGTTCTCCTGACTAAAAAACCTTTTGGCCAGATGATTGAAACCAGACTGAAAGCCCCCGGTTTTCCCATCGGAATGTTTCCAGAAGCGGAATATACTAATCAGGTTCAATCCCTGAATTTACCCAGTAGCCTTTATCTTTTTAGCGATGGAATTTACGAGATCGATTGTGCTGATGGGAGGATGTGGGGACTGGAGAACTTTATTCAATCTTTACGAAATTATCACTGTAATTACGCCAAAAATCTCGATAATTTTATTGAAGAAATTCAAGCTTTACAATTCGATGGTAATTTTAACGATGATCTTTCGATTATGCAGGTGGATTTTCACTGATTAACCTCCGAGGATTTTTTGTTCTAATTCTTCTCGGTTATTAAAAATTTCAAAAACTCGATCCATATCGGTCAATTCAAATAACATTTTTATCTGCTCATTAATCGAGCATATAAATATTTTACCCCCCGCAGAACGCACGGTTTTTAAGGATAAAACTAGCGCACCTAAACCAGAACTATCCATAAAGGTGACATCCTTGAAATCAACGATAATCACCTCTGAACCTCCCTGCACGGCTTCGGCAATTTCTTGGCGAAATTCGCTGGCTTGGTTGCCATCTAAAATACCCGATGGTTGCATAACTTTGATGGAAGAACTCATAAAAAAAAGGAAAAATTAAATGTTTTCTACCTGCTCACTGATAATTGCTCGCTGAAATCTGCTGACAGCAGCTAATCTTTAACTATTTTTAACATATTAGGGTCAAGAAAAGCGCAAAATTAAAAATAGGAATTTTTGAAACTGCATGGAAAGTTACGATGTCATCCTCATCGGTGCGGGGCATAATGGTTTAGTTTGTGCCGCCTATCTCCTCAAAGCTGGTTATCGCGTCCTCCTTCTCGAACAGCGTAGCGTACCAGGAGGAGCGGCTACCACAGAAGCGGTTATCCCGGATCTGGCCCCCGATTTTAAGTTTAATCTCTGTGCGATCGATCACGAATTTATCTTTTTAGGACCAGTAATTGAGGAATTAGAGCTAAAACGCCACGGATTAGAGTATTTATTCTTCGATCCTACCGTTTTCTGTCCCCATCCCTCTGGCCAATATTTTCTTTCCTATCGCTCTCTGGAAAAAACTCACGCCGCAATTGCCCAGTTTTGTCCGCGAGATGCCGATCGCTACCTTCAGTTTATCGACTATTGGGGACAGTTGATGAATGCGATCGGTCCTTGGTTTAACGCTCCCCCCCAAGATTTGCTCAGAATCGCCCGCAATTATAACTCTAGTGCCTTAGCTAGTGTCTGGAAAGCGATCGGCTCAAAAAAGAAACTGCTCGACTTCATCCGCACGATGATTACTTCCCCCGAAGATGTCCTCAATGAGTGGTTTGAGAGCGAATTTGTCAAAGCACCCCTGGCTCGTCTAGCGGCAGAAATTGGCGCTCCTCCCTCCCAAAAAGGCATTACCTCCGGGATGATGATGATGGCGATGCGTCACTCCCCCGGGGTGGCTCGCCCTCGTGGTGGTACGGGCGCACTAACCGAGGCTCTGGTGAAATGTGTTGTCAGTCTCGGTGGGGTGATTTTAACCGAGCAGAAAGTTAAACAGATTCTAATTGAGGAAGGACAAGCGATCGGGGTTAGGGTGGACTCTGGACAGGAATATCTGGCAAAAGCGGCTGTTATCTCTAATATTGACGCTAGACGAGTTTTTTTACAGTTAGTCGCTCCCGCCGATGTGGATGCCGCCGATCCGGAATTGCGAGAAAGGGTAGAACGGCGAATTGTCAATAACAATGAAACAATTCTTAAAATTGATTGCGCCCTCGCCGAAGCACCAAGGTTCGAGGCTTACGATCACAAAGAGGAGTATTTACAGGGAACGATTCTCATCGCCGATTCCGTGCGTCACGTTGAACAAGCCCACGCTTTAACGATTTTGGGGCAGATTCCCGACGAAAATCCCTCGATGTACCTAGATGTCCCCACTATTCTCGATCCCTCCATGGCTCCCCAGGGCAAGCATACCCTCTGGATCGAATTTTTTGCCCCCTATCAGATTGCTGGGGCCGAGGGAACAGGATTAAACGGCACGGGATGGACGGAAGAATTAAAAAATCGCGTGGCCGATCGAGTTCTTGATAAACTGGCCGATTATGCTCCCAATCTCAAATCTTCGCTCATTGCCCGTCGGGTGGAAAGTCCGGCAGAATTGGCTAATCGTTTGGGTTCCTATAAAGGTAATTACTATCATCTTGATATGACCTTAGATCAGATGATTTTCCTGCGTCCTTTGCCAGAAATAGCTAACTACAAAACCCCAATTAAAAACCTTTATTTAACTGGGGCAGGAACTCACCCCGGCGGCTCAATTTCGGGAATGCCGGGGCGCAATTGCGCTCAGGTTTTCCTGCGGGATCGAAGCACTTTTCTGCAACGATTATTCAACTAAGTAGGGAGGCAAAATTATTTGTAGGATGGGTTAGCGGTAGCGTAACCCATGCAGGCGTTGGGTTTCATGCTTCAACCCAACCTACGTTCTCTCTGACTTCTTGTTTTAAGATGGAGAATGAAACAGCCCTAGGGGGGCAGGGGGGTGGGGAAATAAATAATCAGTTTTTAATAACTGGATTTACTATGACAACAATTTTTGATTTTTGCAGGAGATCTATCGAGTCGAGGAATACTCGTAGTCTTCGATAATATGGAGAAGTCGCATAGCTGAACTACAGGATTCTTCTAAAATTTCCTGTTTCTCCTGAGAATCTTCGATTAAATCTTCAGATACTAGACGCAAAGAACCTAAAAGACTATTAAGACTGCTTCTCGCTTCGTAGGATAAATAAGCTTTTCTTTTTTGCTCATCTTCCCTATTCTTAGAGTCGGCCTCTTTGCTATCACTAAATTGCAGAGCGTGTAAACGGGCATAATGACCACCTTGAGCTAATAATTCCTCATGATTGCCGATTTCTGCCACTTTTCCCTTGTCCAGCACCACAATTTGATAGGCTTTTTGAACAGTGGAAAGACGGTGAGCGATCACAAGAGTAGTTCGCTCGCGACAGAGTTCATCGATCGCTTCCTGTACTAAACGCTCAGAAATTGTATCCAAAGCACTGGTGGCTTCATCGAGAATGAGAATATCCGGATCTCGCAGTAAGGCACGAGCGATCGCTAGTCTTTGTTTTTGTCCCCCCGAAAGTCTCACTCCCCGATCGCCAATTTCCGTATCCAGTCCTTCCGGCAGTTTGGAGATAAACTCGTAGGCATTCGCCCTTTTTGTCGCCTCTAAAATTTCTGCATCACTAACATCGCTTAATCCGTAGGCAATATTAAAACGGAGAGAATTATTAAAGAGAAAAGTGTCTTGACTGACTATTCCCATCGCTTTTCTCAAGGATTTGAGATCATAATCCCGTAAATCGTGACCATCAAAAAGAATCCTCCCGGCTGTAGGATCATAAAAGCGTGGTAATAAATCAGCAATTGTCGATTTTCCCGCCCCCGAAGCACCAACAAGAGCGATCATTTTTCCTTTTGGAATCCAAAGATCGATGCCCTTGAGAACTAATTCTTGATGACCAGGATAGGAAAATTGGACGTTATCAAAATGAATACCTGTCTCTAATCTTTGATAGGGAATAGAGCCATTGCTCATAAATGGTTTATTCTCTCGAATGAGAAAATCCGCTACCACCTCTACTGCGGAAACATCCCCCAATAGACTACCCCTAGCACTGTTAATTTGACTAACTATCGGCAGGGCCCGGAAAAGTACATAGAGATAGGTCAATAAAATTGTCGCTAAAGCTTGCAGTTGTTCATTGAAAAGATAACGACCAGCAATGATAATTAAAGCAATAATAATTACCCCGCCGATCTCATTGAGCGGGGCGATTACAGCATTATTAGTCTGGGCATCTAAACCCGCTTTCTCCCGGGCTTCGATATCTTCCACAATAGATTCTAATTCGTATCTTTCATTGCCTACCGCTTTAATTAGCCGAATTCCCGTTAACAGTTCCAACAGTTTATTAGTTTGCTGTTTAGCCGTTAGGGTGATAATCTCTCCAAACTTTTTCGATCTCTTGACAAAGTATTGATTAAGCAGAGCTAAAAAGCCACCCAAAATACTAGAAAGAATAGTCAATTGCCAAGAAATTGATAATAAAATAGCCAAGTACATGAAAGCTGTGGCGATAATCTTAACCAAGCCAATGTAATTTCTAATTGATCCCACGGCTCGATTAATCTCCGACATGAAACGATTAAAAATATCTCCTATTTTACTTTTTACATAATAATCTATATCCACTTCTAGCAACAGAATAACTGAATCAATTCGCATATCTCTTGCCATAATCAAAGACAAGTAAGTGCCTAGCCAATTACTGACAAAATTGGTAATGTGCTTGAGAATTAGAATTAATAATATCGCCGCAAACATCCAGAAAAAACGAGTATCGACCGAGAAAACATCGAAAAGGGAGAGCAGCTTTTTGATAATTTGGGGGGCATTTTTTAAGAGATCATTTTCGGGATTAATAAAAGAAATTAGTAAGGGGATAACTAAAACAGTTCCTACCCCATTAAATATGGTACTGGCAAAGCCGATAACAATACTGGAAACCACTAATATCCAGTATTTAAGCGTATATTTAAGGAGAATTTGATTAGGATTCATCGCAAGTAATAAAGTAAATAGTCAACGGTCAACTAATATTTCCCTTCCAGAGAAGTAATTATGCCAGAGAGAGTTGTCGCCATGGCGGTGGTACTATAGGAGGCGATACAGCGCTCTCTCGCTTTTAGTCCTCGTGCATTAGCCGAGTCGAGATGATTAAAAACTTCGCTAATCATAGCAGCTAGTTGCTCTGGCGATCGAGGTTCGACTAAATAGCCAATATCAGCTAAAATTTCGGGAATATCTGCCACTTTAGTGGAAATAATCGGTTTAGCCATCGCCATACCATCGGTGAGTTTAATCGGAAATTGGGCGTTAGCCGTGGCTTCATCCCTCTGGGGAACGATAATAGCATGGGCAGCGGCGATAACTTCCGGCATTCGATCGATCGGTTGAGCAGGTAAATGAATTAACCAAGGTTGACCTTTTTCTAGCAAACTATCCAGATAGCCATCCCCGATTTGGCGACCTCCCACCACCACCAATTTAAAATCAGGATCAGCAATTTTATCTAAAGCGATTAAGACATCTTCTAAACCTTTGTGGGGTCTAGCTGTACCCGGGAACATTAAGACTTTATAGGCAGATAAACCGTATTTTTGACGACAAGCGACAGGATCGTAGAGATTGGGATCGAAAAGTTGCGTATCCTTGCCATTCGGTAAATAAATCCCCCCATAGCGCTTTTGCAAAAATTGATTATTAACCGTCACCGCATCAGCGCGGTTAATTAAATTTTCCATCCAACGCAGATAAAGAGGGTGATTCGGGTCCCTAAGCGCACCATTTTTTTTGAGGATATCCCTAGCCAATTGTCGGGGATGAGGATGATAGGACCATCGATCGCCACCAAACCAACTCATTTCCCAATCGTCAATATCGAGAATTAGGGGACGTGGGAAAAAAAAACGTTTCAGTAAACCGATGCCGAAACTGGTGGGACGGGGTTTAACCGCGTAGATAATCTCTCCGGAGAGGCGATCGAGTAAAGTTTTGATCTGGCCAAAAAACTGGGGATAATTATTGCCTTTGACCGATACCAGGGGTAAATTCCCCGGTGGGGTGGGATAGATTTCCCGGCCAAAAATCGGACCATAGACCGTCACCTGACAGTTTAGCTGTTGCAAGACTTGAGCAATCAAATAGACTCTTGTGCCACCACCACCGGATAAATCTGGTGCTAAAACAGAGATTTTTTTGTTCACGATCGCCGATCAATCCAGATTATCTAGCACGATAGGAGAATGTTAATCAATGTTAACGTTTTTGTCAATCTTAGGCGAACTTAACATTAATCCCCCCAGAGATAGACTAGACAAAGAAAACTAACATATACATAGCCGAGACGACTAACTGAGTAAACATCACTGGTAAACCGTAGCGCAGGAAGGTATGAAAACTAATTTTGCCCCCGTGTTGTTCGGCGATGCCGGCGGCGACAATATTAGAAGAAGCTCCCACTAAAGTACCATTACCCCCTAGGGTGGCTCCATACATCATCGCATAGAAAAGCGGTAAAACTTCCGGGGGAAAAGAACCGGCATAATCGGGAGAAAGCACTTCTGTCCCGACTAAATTAACATTAACAAGGTACTGTTTCAGCAGTGGAACCATGGCCACCACTAGGGGAATATTCGGAACGACACTGGAAACAAAACCGACAAAAAACAGCAAGACTAGAGAACCTAAAAAGATATTTTTGCCTAAAATTATCGCCAGAAATCCCGATACACTATTAACTACCCCAGTTTTTTCTAAGCCGCCAATTAGTACAAAAATTGACATGAAAAATAATAGGGTACTCCAGTCCACATCCCGGAGAATATTATGAACCGTATCTATCTTCGATTGCTGGGCTAAAAGTAGGGCTAAAGCTGCCCCCATCAGAGCAACGGCAGCAGGAGCAATAGGTACGGGAAAAGATTCACCGACCACGAATAAAAATAAGACTAAAAATACGATAATTCCCCCCAGAGCTAAGACGCGAGGATGATTAATTTTCGGATGGGGTAAGTCTTCTAAATGCTCGAATTTTGTCCGCCAGATTTTGGGGAATAACCAAGGCAACATCACCAGAATGGTAATCACTGCCAAGGCACCACCTAAACTCAAACGCTGTAGGTATTCCATGAAGGTGATATTAATAGAATCACCAACGATATAAGTAGCGGGATCACCAACAATAGTTAATAATCCAGAACTGTTGGCCACGAAAACCATCAGGATTAAGAGCGGCACAAAATCCACACCTATATCCTGTGCCAATGGAGGAATTAGAGGTGCTAATAACATCACCGTGGTGGCGTTGGGCAATACCGCACAGATTGGGGTAGTAATGGCAACAATTCCTATTAGTAATAATTTGCCCTGTCCCTTGGCTAAAAGCACCATTTGTGCTGCTAAATAATCAAAAATCTTCGTTGGTTCAAAGGCTCTCACTAACACCATCACCCCAAAAAATAGGGTGAGAGTGGCATAACTACGACTGATATAACCCACCGCCTCCTGGAGAGTCATGATATGGGTAAAAACTAAGATTAAAGCTCCTAATAAAGCCGCTACGGTAATATGGAGCCACTCGAACATAATAACCACAATGACTGCAATAAAAGTCATCGCAGCAATCCACATTGGTAAAGATTCCAGCATTTTTGATCCTGTTTTTACTTTCGGTTTCTCGATACAACTAAAAGTTTGCCCAAAGAATGTACAGCAAACTCATAGAAAATATGGTTATCTACGGAAAATCTTAAAATTGTTGCGATCGGTAAGCTGACATGAGAATCCACATGGACAATGTCTCCTTTGAGTTATGACTATCAAGTAGTACCAGCGACATAACTGAACCGATCAAGACATTACTAGGAATGTAGTGATGCTTCAGTCTTCCCCCCCACGCCGACGAAGTTAGCTGACGGGCTAGGATAGAGAGATATCCTTTTCTAGGCTAAAAAATCTAGAAATACGCCCCCAAATGTGGTTCCTCCGCTCCGAATTTGTCTAGCTAATATCTAGCATAGAAACTTGGATTAGGCTGACTTACTCTGTTTAGTCATCCACCATAGCATACTAACCCAAAAAAAACTATATAGCCCTATACCAGACCTATCCTGTCGGTTATCCCCCGGGTTGCTAGGATAGAACAATGATAAGCTAATAGCTAACGACTGACCGCCATAGCAGCCACAGGAGAAAGAAATTTCTATGAATAGAAGACCTCGTTATACTCCTCCCCGATCGCGCGATCGGGATTATGACCGCTCCTATGGCGATGACTCCCGCACTTCGTCCCCCGGAGGCCTATTGGCAAAATTAAACTATGCCATGATCGCCCTGATTGGTGGTATTTTTGTACTAGGAGTGGGTCTCGGTCTGGTATTCAGTTCTACTGCCAATTTTAGCCCCGAAAACGTCGCTTCCCGGGAAGTAATCGATCGCAGCGCCCCCAATGCGGAATTATGCGTGCAATTTGGGGCCAGTGCCATTGTCACCGATTTGCGGGTTTATGTCACCCTTAACCCCTTTAATGTTTTTGTCACCCAACCAGTCATGCAACCCGGTTGCGTTTTGCGACGCAATAACTGGTCAATTTTAGAACAACAAAAATTAGTCGATGGACAGCAGGTACAAAGTTGTAAAAACCGGATGAATACCTTTGGTTATACCGGCCCCTTGGAAGGCAAACCGAAAATCGATTGTATCTTCCAAAATGAAGCTGGGGGTAATCTTTTTGTTAATCCTGCTGGCGCTGTTGGCCCCAGACCAGATACAGATAAATTCTAAACTGGAAAAGATTGTTCTCCTGACTGCTGACTTGAAAGAGGGTGTAGGGTGTGGGGTGTAGGGTTTTACCCATTTTCAGGGGATCAATTACCTAATTTTCAGGGAAAAAGTCCCTGAATTTCCCCCCCCCGATCACTGCAAGGGCTGGCAATTTTTGATTTCAAAAAAGCCTAAAGATATTATCCAGCAAGGGTTTTAGATTTATTAAGCCAACTCTAATTAACTACGACAATTTTTGATTTTTACGAGAGGTCTAATGAGTTAGCCATTGGGCCGTAGTCACCACAAAAATTCCGCCAGCTTTTTTTAAAATAGGCTGAATTTTATCGATCAGACGATTAAGTTGTTCGTCACTATTACAAACCGTCATAATGTAGCTACCACTGTAATCACAATCGAAGTCATCACAGGATAAACCTCGATCGCCTTTTCCCGAAGCATTGCCAAAGACAGTATAACCGGAAACTCCGACAACATCAAGAACGCTTAAGGTTTCTTCCAGAAAAGCATGACTAACAATTATGTCCACTTTTTTGACAATTTGTAGGGAAGGATGAGGGGATTCAAGCATGGTAGTTAAGTACAAAAAGGGACAAGTGAAAGAGAACAATTTTGACAGGAATTATTCAAAACCCGCCAGGCTTTTTAGACTCCACAGCCAATGATTTTGATCATCTCTAGGTAAAGAGGAATACCGATGATGATATTGAAAGGAAAAGTTAAAGCCAAGGCCATAGAAACGTATAAACTAGGATTCGCTTCGGGAACAGTCATTCTCATGGCCGCAGGAACAGCAATATAAGAGGCACTGGCACACAAAACAGCGAATAATAAAGCATTGCCCTGTTCAAATCCGAGAACCTTAGCAATGAGAATCCCCACCATAGCATTGATGACGGGAATGAACACCGAGAAACCGATGAGAAAAGAACCAGTTTTGCCTAATTCTCGAATTCTTTTCGCAGCCACTAATCCCATATCTAGGAGAAAGAAAGTTAAAGCACCATAAAAAATCCCTTGAGTGAAAGGTTGTAATTTTTCCCAGCCTTTTTCCCCCGTGAGCATACCAACAACAACACTACCGACTAAGAGAAATACCGGCTCTTCGTTACCCTTTATGCTAAATCAACATACAAGATGCCAAGATAACATACTTCTAACCCAAAAATTCCGAAAGTTTCTAAAGCCATAGCCTCTCCGTTTTATTAGTTTAAGTTTATTGTTGATTCCCTCGACCAC
>NZ_JAPZSR010000345.1:0-5459 GCF_027531875.1 Microcystis sp. LE19-84.1B
TGTCAGTCTGTAGAGCGACCATAAGACCAGAACAGAGTAAATCTGTTAAGGCAGGTGCGAAAAATCCTTCGGGAAAGAAGCAGAAACCCAAATCGTGAGGTTTGGGAATCGCCGTCCGTTTTACGGCGGCGAGGATGTCAATTTAGATGTAGCCGCCCCGTGGCATCGCAGCCTTGTCTTTGTATTCTAAATGAATCATAATACAATCTTGCATGAAGTATAATACAGGACAAGGACATGACCGATGTGACTGTTTCCCAACCAGCGATCGCTATTATCGGCGGTGGTTTCAGCGGTTCTCTGGTGGCAGCCAATCTCCTACGAAACGCCGCTGTACCACTGACCATCAAGTTAATTGAACCCAACCCGCAATTAGGAAGAGGAGTCGCTTACCAAACACAATTTCTCTGTCACCTACTGAACGTACCGGCTGGCAAAATGAGTGCCTTTGTCGATGAACCGGCACACTTCTTGAACTGGCTGCATCAGAACGGGCAGGAACAAGTGACAGCATCCACCTTCGTGCCGCGCCAGATTTATGGAGATTACGTGCAGGCGCTCTTGAAGGAAGCAAGGGAGAAAGCTCCGGCTTATATACAGTTAGAGCAAATCGTCGAGCGAGCGATCGCCATCGAAACGCTCCCCAACTATACAAAGGTCTATCTGAGCAGCGGCCGGTGTTTGTCTGTGCAGAAGGTAGTGCTGGCATTGGGCAATTTTCCCGCCTCTTGGCCAAAACCCATTGCCCTGCTGTCGAACCGCGATCGCTATGCCCGGCATGGTTGGTCGGCTGAGGCAACCTACGGCTTAAATCCAGAAGATTCGCTATTGCTGGTGGGAACCGGACTGACGATGGCTGATGTAGTGGTTGCCTTGCGCTCTCAAGGATTCCAGGGACAGATCCATGCCGTCTCGCGCCACGGATTGAGCCCCCACTCTCACCAAGTGACTTCCCCTTATCCTGCCTTTATTGACCTAGAGACTGCGCCAAAAACAACGCGAGGATTACTCCACTTAGTGCGCCAAGAAGTGCGATCTGCTCAGGCACAGGGGCAAAACTGGCGGGCGGTATTTGATGCCCTGCGTCCGCTCACGACAGAACTCTGGCAAGCACTGCCCTTAAAAGAACAAGAGCGATTTCTGCGCCACGTTAAGGCTTACTGGGAAGTTCACCGCCATCGAATCGCGCCAGAAATTGCTGAGAATCTCAATGCAGCCGTGCAGTCCGGTCAATTGAGATATTATGCTGGGCGGATTGAAAGCTGCCAGCAGTTGGGGGATCGAGTGGCGGTGACAGTTCGGGAACGGGGCAGCCACAGAGATCTCTTTTTTCAGGTCAATCGGATTGTCAACTGCACCGGCTCAAACTCTCACTATAGCCAACACCCCTTGCTGGTAAACCTACAACAACAAGGGCTACTCCGCCCTAGCCCAGTGTCAATTGGTATCGACACTGCCCCCAATGGTGCCCTCATTGATGCTGGGGGAAATGTTTCCCAACGGCTTTATACGTTGGGAACGCTACGCAATGGCAATCTTTGGGAATCCATTGCCGTTCCCGAAATCCGGGTGCAGGCTGCTAATCTCGCCGAGGAGATTCTACAATCCCTGTCGCTCAAGCCAATGAATAGGTTTGAGTCAGTTTAGTCAAGCGCTGTCTTTGTTTTGGGAACCGGGAATATAATCGCTAACGTCTCCCGTAACCACACCACCACGCTGCCCGTCAATACTGACTGGAACATCGCCCACGATGGTGATTCGTTGCACCCGACGGGGGCGATCGCCATAGTCTGCAATCGCGTAATGCTGGGTAGAACGATTATCCCAAAAAGCGATATCCCCCACTTGCCAACGCCAACGTACCGTGTTTTCCGGACGAGTGACGTAGGATTGCAAAAGTTTTAGGGTATCGAAAGAATCCTCTGAAGAAAGTCCTTTAATACGACGGGCGAAGGATCCTAACACCAGTGATCGCTCACCGGATTCAGGATGAACGCGCACCGCCGGATGGATAGCCTCATAAATTGTCGATTGGAAAACCTTGGCGTAATCCCTTTTGGCTTGGGAAATCTCAACCGTAGAAGCGGCATAATCCGAGTGATTGGTATGAACGACCCACAGATGCTCAGCTAAGGCTTTCAAATGGGGTGGCAAATCTTCATATCCTGTCACCGTATTAGCCCACATCGTATCCCCTCCATATTGCGGAATAATAACCGCACGCAAAATCGAGCCTAAGGGCGGTCGTTCTACAAAAGTAACGTCGGTATGCCAAAGATCCGTATAGGCATGGTGTCGCCGATAATCTAAATCGAAAATTTCAGGGTAATCCGTTAAGTAACCCGGTACAGTGGGGTGAGCTTTTGTCAACTCGCCAAAACGACGGGCAAAAGCGATGTGACCCTTTTCGTCTAAGGTTTGTTGTCGAAAAAAAATAACTTTGTATTGAATCAACGCTTTACGGATCTCTGCGATTAGATCATCGCTCGGATTTTGACTCAGATCGATGCCAACGATCTCGGCTCCAATTCGCCCGGCGATCGGTTGAATATTGAAATAGTTGAAACCCATAGATTTATCCTCCAGTTCCTAGTTCTCACCGTCTCAGATCGGTGACTTAAATACGAAAAATGCAAGAGCAAATGTGGTGATAACGGGATTTTTAGAAAGTAAACGTGGTTCTGACTGTCCCGATGATCCCGTCGGGATTTCCCGCATCCTGGTTAGGCGCGGTGATCCAGATTACCCCCGGCGTGATCGAGATATTCTTCGTCAATTGGTACTTATAAAACGCCTCCAGATGGAGCGAGAGATCGTTCGGGCTAGTATCTCCCCGATACGGCTCTGCGCCCACCACGAGACCGCCTAAATTCCCCTCTTTGCCCAGATCGGGAAAACCGAGTCCTAGCGCATAGTACCAGATATCGGCACTACCGGAACCGCTAGTTCTTCGGGCGTTGGTGTAACCGAAGAAACCGTTAAGAATGACGTAGGGGTTAAACTGGAAGAAACCCGAAACCCCGTAGGAGTTCGAGGAAACCGGCCCGTTAAAGGGCGCGTTCGCGGGAGCCGTACCGATTTTCGCCCCTCCCGTGCCGAAGTCGAAGAGAGGTCCGTCCGGTTGATAAGCGTGGACGTAGGTGAGCGCGATACCTGCGTTCGCGTCGGGCAACCAAGCTAGTTGGAACAGGGTGTTATATTCCCCGTTAAATAAACCGTTTCCCGGATTGGGATTTCCCGATGTATCGTCTCCCGCCAGATAGCCGGCGCTAATGGTAAACTGTTTGCCGATGTTGTAATTTAGACCGACTCCCGAACCCCCGCCGAGGGTATAGACGGGATTGAATTGGGCGAAGATACTGAGGGCTTTCCGGCCGTTCGTCCCTCCCCCGATCACGGGGTTGAGGGTCGGGGCGAAATCCCACCAGCGACCGCTATAGGCCGGGAGATAGACGTACAGATCGCCCACGGGAAACTCGTAGGCGAGCCAGTCGAGGACGATATCGTTGCCGTTCCCCGCCGGGAGGTTAAAGGTTTGGTTGCCCTGGGCGTTATTGGGGAATCCGGGGAGTTGCAATCGGGTCGCACTACTGGCCGCCAATCGGACGGTTAAGAGGTCTTTTCCAGTAAAGCTAGACTCCAAGGATAGACGAACCCGATCTTGAAACACAAGGTTACTTCCCTGTATCGAACCTTGGAACGCGTCGGTCAGGGCAAAGATTACTTCTCCCTTCAGTTTTGTCGTCGTCGAGAATTGATGATTTTCTAGAAAAGCGGTGCGCTGTTCGAGATTGTCGAGCCTGGCACCCAAGGCCGCCAACTCGGCGGCGAATTCCTCCGCCAATCGGTTAAGCTGAACGATATCCTCGCGGGCGATCGCTACATTTTCCTGAAGTAACCGCTCGATCGTGTTCAGACAGGCGTTTAAGCCCGCGGCGAACTCCCATCGCGTTAAGGCTCGATCGCCCCGAAAGGTTCTGTCGGGATAGCCGACGATACAGCCGTACCGTTCCACTAATTGTTGCAGTGCTTGATAGGCCCACGCGCTCGGCGATACGTCCCGCAATTGGGAAACCGAAGTGATCTGGGCCATCGGCGGCTGGTTTTCTAAAAATTTTTCCTCGGCCCGCGACGAATTCGCGCTCGCCAGGGCCATCCCTACCAAAACCGAACCCGAAAATAATCGAACTAGAAATCCCTCGAACATACTTCTAGACTCCTTCACCGCGAATTAAATACAGTAAGTTGATAGGCATACTGTATTTATTGATTGATTGATCGAGGAGTATGACACAAATTTCCGAGCGGTGCAAGTTTTGTCAGGATATCCAGACTCTTCGCTAGGTCGTTCCATTAGTTATTATACATGGCTGCCAGTTTACTTTTTTGAGCGTTGCTGAATTAAGGTATAAATGACAACCTTGCACCCAGCCAAAAGCTAGTCTAGGTCTAGGTTTTAAAATCCTAAAAAAGAAAATTTATATCTCAAACCAGCAACACCAGAAATCTTTGTCAAGTACAATTTATACAAAATTATATGAGTTTATTTTGATCAACAAACTTGACTTTTTTGGTCGGCTTGCCCTAGGATAATGAAATCTCGATGGACTAGCTAACTTTACGAATTCGTGATTAGGCGACACGAGAGAAATTAGCCGTAGTTCGATCATTTCTTTCCGAGAAACGATCGCTCTTTTACTATCAGCCGCGAGGGAGTTGTATGGTTTTGAAACCGGAAAGGACACCCACCCGAAATCCTTCTCGAAAATCCCCGATCTATCGTTTTCTGACTCCGGAGCGAGCGATCTCTCTGGGATCGGTGCTGCTGATCTTCGCCCTCTGGTATCTCAGTACGTCTTTAGGCTGGGCCAATCCCCTGTTTCTCCCAACGCCTGCAGCGGTTTGGTCGGCGTTTGTCGATATTCTGCAAAGTGGCTACAAGGGCCACTCGCTTCTCTATCATCTTTTTCAGAGTATGTACCGACTGATGGCGGCGCTAGTGCTGGCCACTGTTACCGCCATCCCCTTGGGTATGTTATGCGGTTTCTCCAAACTGATCCGAGCAGCCCTTGACCCAATTATCGAGTTCTACCGACCGCTACCCCCCCTCGCTTACTACACCCTGTTAGTCATCTGGTTAGGCATCGAGAATCCGTCGAAAGTCGCCCTTTTATTCCTGGCCGCCTTCGCCCCACTTTTTCTAGCGGTGGTTTCCGGGGTGGAACGGATTTCGAGCGACCGGATCAACGGCGCACGATCCCTCGGTGCTTCCGGCTGGCAGTTATTTGTCTATGTCATATTCCCCTCCTGCCTGCCGGAAATTTTCACCGGATTGCGAACGGCGATCGGGCTAACCGATCGCTTAAATTCAAGCGGAAAGGTGGGCAAAAAAGGATAAAATCCTTGTGTAGTCAAGAGTTGGCCAACAAGGAGTCGAGCCCTTACGTCAAAAACAAAGG
>NZ_JAPZSR010000021.1:0-38777 GCF_027531875.1 Microcystis sp. LE19-84.1B
ATTCTTTTTTTGCTACCTTTAATCGCTTATGAGGTAAGCAAAGCACGACGTTTTTAAAAATTTTCAGCTATGTATTTCCGAGAAATCGACTAAAAACGTTGCCAGATAAGGATTTGAGAGAATGACATTTCAGAGAATGAAACGACCCTAGGGTTGGGGGGGGTCACACCCTGCCCCTAGGAAAAGCTTTTTCAGCAAACCCTAATTATTGCGAATATGAATATCTTGTTGCGGGAAGGGAATCTCGATAGCCTGTTGAGTAAACCGCTCAAGAATAACACAATTAATATCACTAATTACTCGCTTTTTCCCGTTAATATCATCCAACCAGAACTTTAATTCAAAGTTTAAACTAGAATCACCAAAATTAAGAAAAAAGGCTACTGGTTGCGGGTTTTGAAGTATGTGAGGATGTTGATTAGCAATGTCTAGCAATAAATTCATCACCTGTTGTGCGTTAGACTGATAACCAACTCCGATAACAATTGAACAATAAATCAAGTTATCACTACCCGTATAGGTGGTGACATCCTCAGTAAAAAACTTTTGATTGGGGATAATTTTTTCGGAATTATCCGTGAGGATTTGCACTGTTGTCGCTCGAATACCTAGCTTTTTTACCTGAGAAGTTTGCCCTTCAATATTAATGATATCACCGGGTTTGAGAACTTTTTCAAATAATAGTAAAATACCGCTAATAAAATTACTTACTACTTGCTGCAGACCGAAACCAATACCCACCGATAAACCGCCAGTAATTGCCGCTATTGCCGTGGCATTAACTCCCACATAACCCAAGATGATAATAAAACCTAAGACAATGAAAAAATAACGTCCTAACAGCAAAGTTGCTTCAATTTCACCGCGACTAGCTTGCTGATTTAAATTAGCAACACTCAGAATTATAGTCTCTATAAGATCAACAACAATTACCAGAAAATAGGGAGCTATTATCAAAATAAATATGCTTCCCAATGTGATCGGACTATTGAATAAATTGAAAGGAGATACTTGGGCGATTTCCTGAATATTATTGTAGAAAACAATAATGGTTCTCAGGAGAAATAACACCAATAAAGGTGCTAAAAGACGAAAATGATAATATTTAATTGTATTGACGGAAAACTTGGCGTATAGTCCAGCTAATAAACCACGATAAACTAAATAAAACCACAGGAGTTTTATAGATAAACTAATCATTCCTCTTGTCCAATTTTGACTGAAAAAAATTAGATAATTTAAGTCAAGTAAAATTATACTAATAACTGGAAAATTAAGAAACTGTATCAGGATAGCAAAATATTGACGGAGGGTTAATTTTTTATCACTGTGAATAAAACTGGTGACGTGAGGAAATCTTTTTTCTAAGTAAGACCATAACCATTTTGACAATAACCAAGCAAGAATTAAACAGAGAAAAATAATCATTAATTGATTTTGAACATTTCTGCGTCCTAAAAATAATAATTGGTTAGCAATTATTTCCGAAAGAGAGGGAATATTGTTGTTCATAATTAATTTATTTTCCCGACTTCCTCAGCAAGATCTGATTGAATATAAAGTGTCAGTTGGTGGGCTGCTGTTGAGGAAGATATTTCACCAGCGATCGCTCTTTCATACCAAAATTCTCCCTCTTCTAAAATTTTATTCAACTTTTCCCAATCATCGAGAGGAACTGCCACGGCATTGTGAGATTGTTGTAATAATACTGATTCGATCGGTAGTAAATTTCCTTCGATCTGTACCCGTCGATTAGTGGGAATAAAACTTTCTGTTTGGATGATTGCTTGCAATTGTTGTTCGGGATTGGTGAGAAATTTTCCTAAAGCTAATCCCAAACTATTTTCATTATCACTATTATTACGATTGAATACCATCACCCGTGTATAGAGAATTGGTGCTGCTTTACCTTGAGTGTCTTGGGGAAGTAAAGCGACTCTGAGATCATCTTGGAGGCTGTTTTTTAAATCGGCAATTTCAATAGAATTACACACATAATAGGTTAAGCGACCTCTAGCAAAGGCATCATGAAGTAATTCCCGTTGACGATTGAGGATAAAATTAGGCTGTGACGAGGCAAATTTTAGCCATTCTAGCCATTTTGCCCAACCATCCAAGCGAGGTTGCAGCCTACCCTGATCATCCCACAAATAGCTGCCAAAAATTGCCATTCCCCAAAAAGTATCTTCAAAAGAGGACACCATCCCCACAGAATAACCTTTGCGGGCACGTTCCACTAATCCCTCTAAACTGGTGGGAGGTTGCTTCAGCAGCGGATCGGTACTAACTTGTAATTTTTTTTGATTGTAACACAGTACACGAGTACGAGAACCTAAGGGAATGCCATAGATTTTTCCTTGATAGCTAACTTGTTTCAGGGTTGGGGGATTATAGATAGATAAATCTAGATTTTTTCGGTCAATTTCCCCCAGTACCCCTTCAGATACTAATCTAGGTATATTTCTCGAAAAAATTAGAATAACACTCGCACCCAATCCGCTTTGAGATTGTTTAAAAAAACGTTCGGGTATCTCATCGATAGGAATAGCTTGTTCAAGAATTGTCACCTGCGGATTTAATTTTTCAAACTCTTGCAAACCGAGACCTAGTACTTCAGTTAAATTGCCCTCTTCTGGATACCAAACCAAAAGGGTTCCTTGCCGTTGCTCCGATGATTGGTTAGGAAGATCACTAAAACAAGCATAAAGAAAAATTGGCATGAAGATAAAAAGCAATAGGAACGATATAATCATCCTTGCTTTTTTGCTTCTCCAAGCAGTTTTAACTCTGAGCCTTAGGGATTGCATCGATCGTGATCCTTCAAAAATATTGCCATAGACCCATAGTACATGAAAAGGTGACTAATAATCCTTATCAGAAAAATAATTAACATGGTCTTTTGTCAAGAGCCACCAGTATAGCAACAATCCCAGTTAAAAATTTGTGCGAGTTAAACTGCTGACGTATCTAAATTACTGCTTAAAACAAAGGGAAAGAGCGAGTTTTATAGTTCATTTTTTAACACTATCATACCCAGTTTAAATGGGTAACAGCTTAGGGAAACTGTGCTTAGTATGAGTGAGATTTATGTTATTAATAATTATGTAATGACGAGAGAGTGATACCTGCATTAACTTTACTGTATCAACCATGATCCCACCGAAGCGATCTTTACTGTATAATTATAGTCTAAAAGGCGAGGTACTTTATGAAACTATTTACAGCAATTATCGAAAGAAATCTAGGGACTAATTTCTATGTTAGTTATGTTCCCGGATTGCTGGGAGCGCATTGCTAAGGAGAAACCTTAGATGAGTTGCGAGAAAATTTAAAAGAGGTGATTGAAATGTTATTAGAGGATGAAGATATTTCTCTGGAAACTGAGTTTATTGGTACACAACAAATTGCCGTTGCTTAGTATGAGTAAAATTCCAGTCCTGAAAGCATCAGAGGTGATTCGCCTGTTGGAAAAGCGGGGATTTGTCCAAGTCCGTCAGCGTGGTTCCCACAAACAATTTCGCCATGATGATGGTCGCAGTACGACGGTTCCTTTTCATAAAGGACGGGATATTTCACATTTCACATTTCAGGGAGCATCTCATTTATGCAAGTGAGTAATTATACTTATCCCTAAAACTGGTTTCTAGCAAGGCTTTCAAAATAGCTTGACATAAAAACCTGATTTAGGGGTTACAAAGGTGAGATGCTCCCACATTTCACATTTCATATTTCACCGACTTTATTAAGGGGTCATTGCTAGTGATATTGGGTTAACAGTAGAGCAATTATTACAAGGGAGAGAGTAACAATGTAAACGCTTATCGCCTTCCTCTCAGTTAGAACCGATAACCCCGAAATAAATGATGAAAACATCAGCCAAGAAGCAATTTTTGCTTTATGATCAGAGTAATCCGCTAAACTCTTAGAGGCGTAAGGCTTACGTCTAAAACTTACATTTACGACCAAAACTTACGGACAAAATATCTATGTCAGCCGCAGAACTAAAAAATCTAGATAAAAATATCACCCGTTTAAAAGAGCAATTAGCCAATAAACGCGATACCTTCGTGACCATTGCTCCTGAAGAAAAGGTGCGACTAAAACAGCAAATAGAAGATTTACGCGAACAAATTCGCGATTTGGAACGGGATCAATGGCAATTAATCAGCCAAATGACAGAAGATTTGACGATTAGCAATGAAGAAGCGGAACCGATTGTGGCCGAATTAGTGACAGAGGTTGAGACGGTTCAACAACAACCCGATCAACTTTCTTCAGAAATTTTAGCGTTATTGCAGCAAATTCTCGCCAAGTTAAATGCACCGAATACGCCTGCGGCGGCTAAGTTAAAAGCGGCGATCTCGACTCTACCGCCTTTTGTTTCATTAACCTATGAAGCGGAACTGGATACCGAAAGTACTTTTCGACGTTATTTTCCGACTTTTAATCGTTATTTAATGGGGGTGAAAGAGCGTCTAAAAAAGTAGTGGTTAGTGAGGAGCAACCGATTAATAATTTTTGACTACAGCCGCCTGTAGGGGAGCAGGTTAAACAAAACCCTGCTAAATTAGATACAACGAGTGAGAGTTCCAAGTCTATTTCGACTTCTCTTTCTAATCTTGATTACAGCATTGGAAGTCTATGTAAATTGAGAGCAATTTTCTACGAACTTAAGGGAAATGCTCGTCAACAGGAGGGCAAAGTTAATATAACAGTTAAAGAATTATCAGAATGGATTCAGGCAATTCAATCCGCAGAATCACAATTTGAGCAATTTTTAAATTTATTGGAGGATAATGATGATTCAGATTCATAAAAATCAAACTAATTCGGCTCAGGCTAGTAATTATGAAACAGAGTTAAATCTTGAGAACTTTGATCAGATTACGCCCAAAAAACATAATCCTAAAATCTATCAAAAGCTCTTAAAAAAAGCTCAGGATATTGGTGATAAACAATCTGAGGTTTTTGCTCTTGGCCGGTTAGCAATGATTTATCAATCTTGGGGTCAATATAGAGAAGCAGTACAATATCTTCAGCAACAATTAGTAATTATTAGAGAAACCAATGATCGGTATTCGCTGGCGAATACTTTAGGTAATTTGGGAGCGGCTTATCAGTCTTTAGGGCAGTATCAAGAAGCAATTGCACATCTTCAAGAACAATTAGCAATTGCTAAGGAGATCGGCGATATTCTTGCCCTAGCAAATGCTTTCGGAAATCTGGGGATTACTTATCAATCCTTAGGACAATATCAGCAAGCAATTGAATATTTTCAAAAACAATTAGAAATTGCCCAGCAAATTGGTGATAAAACATCAGAAGCCAATGCTTTGAGCAATTTAGGGATTTCTTATAAATATCAAGGTGATTTTGCTCAAGCAGAATCTCTATTTTTACAAGGATTAAAAATCCATGAAGAGTTATTTGGTGGCAATAATCCTAGTGTTGCTTCTAATCTCAACAATCTGGCGAGTCTTTATCAAGATCAAGGGAAATACAAAGAAGCAGAACCTCTCTTTTTGCACTCGCTGGCGATTCGGGAAAAGCTATTAGGAAAAGAGCATCCTGCTGTGGCGACCAGTCTCAACAATCTGGCGAATCTTTATTGCGCTCAAGGGAAATACGCAGAAGCAGAACCTCTCTTTTTGCACTCGCTGGGGATTACGGAAAAGCAATTAGGCTCCGACCATCCTGAAGTGGCGACCAGTCTCAACAATTTGGCGTTACTTTATGATTTTCAAGGGAAATACGCAAAAGCAGAACCTCTCTTTTTGCGAGCGCTGGCGATTACAGAAAAGCAATTAGGAGAAGAGCATCCTGATGTGGCCAACAGTCTCAACAATCTGGCTGGTCTTTATTATGATCAAGGGAAATACGCAGAAGCAGAACCTCTCTTTTTGCGCTCGCTGGCAATTTGGGAAAAGCAATTAGGAGAAGAGCATTCTGATGTGGCCAACAGTCTCAACAATCTGGCGGATCTTTATCGCGCTCAAGGGAAATACGCAGAAGCAGAACCCCTCTATTTGCGAGCACTGGCGATTCGGGAAAAGCAATTAGGAGCAGAGCATCCTCATGTGGCCAACAGTCTCAACAATCTGGCGGATCTTTATCAGTCTCAAGGGAAATACACAGAAGCAGAATCTCTCTATCAAAGAGCGATTGCTATTTGTTCGGAAAAATTAGGAGAAAATCACCCCAACACTCAAACAGTAAAAAGTAATTATAATCTGATGCTGTCCCAACTTCCTGATGAGGAATTAAGCCAACGCTTTCCCCCCGAAATGGTGGAAATGTTGCGTAACCTAAGACAAAATTAGCTTTTTTTAAAGGAAGAATAAAAAACATGAACATCAAACAGCAACTACTAGAAAAATATCGCAAGCAAGGCTTAGAATTATGATTTTATGCGATACGGGAGTATTATTTTGTTTCGTTCTTATTTACTTCCAGAAATCCTCCACTTTATTCAATTTATGCCTTGAAGCCAAGCACTAAGTTCTTCTTCGGACATCTCGCCAGCCGCCACCGCCAGCATAGTTGCCACCACCTCGGCTTCTGGAGCGATTAACTCAATGCCATTAACTTGGAGAAAAGTCGCCATGACGACGAAAGCGGTGCGCTTGTTGCCGTCCACAAAGGGGTGATTTTTTGCCAGTCCCCAGCAATAAGCGGCGGCTAATTGGTACAGGCTGACATCGGGGTTGTAAGTGTGGAGATGACGAGGTCTGGCGAGGGCGCTGGAGAGTTTTTTCGGGTCGAGGATGCCTTCGGCTCCGCCAAAGAGAGCGAGTTGCTGGTGGTGAATTGCCCTGGCTGCTTGTTCACTAATCCAGATGATTTCGCTCACTTAGCCAATTCCCGCAGAGCGTTGCGATAACGGCGGGTAACTTGAGAAGCTGCTTCCATAATTTGCTCTAATTCTGGGTCGTAGGTGGTTAACTGTACCCCGTCTGGCGTTTCGGTGACGTATATCGTATCTCCTTCTCCCACCTGGAGTTTGTCGAGAACTTCTTTGGGGAAAGAGGCTCCTAATGAGTTGCCGATTTTGCAGATTTTGAGCTTCATTTTTTTACCTCATCGTTGTTTATAGTCGCTGCGTCACTAGCGCAACAACAGTTGCAATGAGAAGCAGTACAATTAAAGATAAGCACCAGTTCAGTAACATCTTCCATTGTTTAACCGTTCATAGAACATTTTACACCATGATCTCGTAAAAGCCAAAATAAACTTCAAAAGAACCCAATGGAGTGGCAATCATTTTTTACTCTAAATTAACACTGACAAGAAAAAAATCACTATGCAAACCCAACCGCTAGAATCAAACTCAACAAACCTAATTAAACTGCGCTCTAGTCAACCAGAATCTCTTAAAGCAATGATTAAAACCGATCTGAATAATCGGCTACAGGACTTAGAAAGCGGATTACAAAAAACTCAAGCTCGCTTAAAAGAATTTGAAACTCAATATCAATGGTCAACAGAGCAGTTTGTTGATTTGTTTACCAACGATCAATTACAACACAGTGAAGATTTTGATGAATGGTTAGGAGAATCATGGATGCTTGACAAAATACAGCAAAAAATAGCCATCATTAAGGAGATTGAATTTGTTGATTGAGACTTACTTTGAGAGAATTAGAAAACTTCTAACAAACTCATCCATGATCCAAACTTTTGAACTTGACACAGAAAAACGGACAGAGAGTCTCGGTTTTATTAGAGGAAATATTACCTTTATTGACGGCTCTCGGCTCTATATTCGAGAATTTGTCGAAGTAGAGATCAGCATAAACCGAGGCAAATATTCTTACCACTATATCAATCAAAAAGGTGATTTAATTTTCCGTTATGATAATGCTCCTCATCATCAAAAACTTAATTTTCCTTCATTTCCTCATCATAAGCATGATCGACATGAAGATAATATAGTAAGCTCAAAAGCTCCTTTTTTAGAAGAAGTTTTTCAAGAAATTGAGGATATAAACAATGAATTATCACTATAGTATTTTTATTCAATGGTCACAAGAAGACAACAAATTTATCGCCCATCTCCCTGAATTTGGACCCTATGCTCATACCCATGGTGAAACCTACCATGCAGCCTTGCAAAATGCTCTGGAAGTCCTAGATCTCCTTATCGAAGACTACACTGCACGAGACAAATCTCTCCCACCTCTCCAGGCTATTTCCGCATAGCCCAAATATTCTCGGTTCAGTAATATCTCCTAGTATTTAACCGTTCATAGAACATTTTATACCATGATCTCGGAAAAGCCAAAATAAACATTATGCAAGTTACGGCTTAGATCATTACTGAAGTTGTTATATCGCCTTCTTCTCGATCAGAACCAAAAAGCCCAAAATAAATAATGAAAACGTCAGCCAAGAAACAATTTTTGCTTTATTATTAAGAGTAATCCCCACAAACCGTAAGCGATTTATGTATCAAGTCACCGTTGATTACGCCAAAGCCAACCTAGAAGAACTCTGCGATCGCACTGAAAAAGAACCCGATGGAGTAGTGATCGTTCGTGAAAATCGCAGTTATATTCTCATCACTCAAGAAGAATGGGAATCCTTAGCTGAAACCTCCGAACTCATGCAAGATTCCAAACTATTACAACATATTGCATCAGCACGACGAGAATATGCCGCAGGAGAAACCCTGATAATGGAACAAGTATTTGGATAACAACCTACACAATTGTCTTTTCTAAACAAGCGCGAAAAGATACCGACGAACTCACCCAAAAACAAAAAGTCAAACTTCAAGAAATTTTAACTAACATAATTGCAATTAATCCCTATATTGGCAAATCCTTAAAAGGCGATTTAGAAGGCTTGTATTCCTATCGCCTAAATAGAAAAGATCGTCTGCTTTATGAAATTTATGAAGACGATCAAACTATTCTGATTATTCGTACCAAAACACACTATGGAGATTAGGTAAGAGCGGTCATAACGCCTGAAGTCATCCACGTTTAGAATATAGCTTGACCCTGTCAGGCAAAGATAGTAGTGATGATGATCGCTACCAGGAAAAAGACGTAAGAAATGCACTTCAGGAACTAGCAAAATTAAATCAAGGAGACAACCCATGAATTATCACTATAGTATTTTTATTCAATGGTCACAACAATACAACAAATTTATCGCCCATCTCCCTGAATTTGTACCCTATGCTTATACTCGTGGAAAAACCTACAATGCAGCCCTACAAAATGCCCTTGAAGTCCTAGAACTGCTTATCGAAGACTACACTGCACGAGACAAATCTCTCCCAATTTTTCAGGCTATTTCCCCATAGCCAAAATATACTATATTACACTCAAAACGAATTTTATCTGAGCAATTATGGCTGAATTAAGTTCAAAAATTACGGCAATTATTTATTCTGGTGAACAACAAGAATATGTAGCCGAATGCGCGGAAATTTCGGTTGTGACCCAGGGAAATACCTTAGATGAGGTGGTTAATAATCTCAAAGAAGCTGTCTTATTACATTTAGAAGGAGAAGAGCCTAGTGAGTTTGGTCTAGTTGCCAAACCTTCTCTACAGATTACGGTTGAGTTACAGCCTGAATATGCCTAAACTGAAACAACTATCAGGCAAAGACGTGATCAAAATTCTCGCTCGATTTGGCTTTACTATTCACAGTCAACGAGGAAGTCACATTAAATTGCTTTGCATTTAGCAGATGTTGAAAATTGGCCCGAACCGCGAGGAATTGATACCTATCTAGAAGCTTTGCGAGATTCGGAAGGAAAAACATTTTTTCTGACTCATATTCCACTGGAGCAAGTCTTAGTTAGGGTTTGCTGAAAAAGTTTGTTGGTGGGGTTAGGAGTCGGTCGTTTCAGGCTTTGTTGCCCTTCTTTTTTTGTACCAGTTTATGTACTACAAAAAGAATAATGCCAGGTTTTTGAATGTCCCAATCCTATATTCTGGCACTAACATCGGATTTTAACAGGTCAAAAGCCTTATTTTAAAAGGGTTTTACCATTATTCAGCCAGCCCTAAGTAGGTGGGTGGAATTAAATATAAGATGAACGTAGGTTGGGTTGAAGCATGAAACCCAACCCCCGCTCATGTTACGCTACCGCTAACCCATCCTACAAATAATTGTGCCTCCCTACTTATTAGCTGCTTTAGAGAAAAATCCCCCAAAACTCAAACAGTAATGCTGAAAAAGTCTTTGAGTGGGAACAGGGAACAGTTTTTGATGCCTTAAACCAGCCATCTTCGCTCATCAGACCCATAAACAAGCAAAATTATCTGTATATTTAATCACTTAATCAGATATCTTTGAAATAGCAGTTTTTAAATAGGAAACCACCTCATTAATTGCTACTTCTGACGCTTTTTTACTGGCTCTTTCGACTAATTCCACCTTACCCGATTTGAGAGATTTACCCGTGACAATGCGATAGGGAATCCCAATTAAATCCGCATCTTTGAACTTAACTCCCGCACGTTCACCCCGGTCATCTAAAAGGGTTTCAATGCCGGCTTGATTTAACTCATTGTATAAACTTTCGGCGGTTTTTACCTGCTCGGCATCGGCTAAATTAGGAATAACCACAATCGCTTGATAAGGGGCAATAGCTACGGGCCAAATAATGCCATCTTTATCGTAGGATTGTTCTACGGCCGCCTGTGCTAAACGCGATACTCCTATGCCATAACAACCCATACAAATGGGGGTAGATTCTCCCGCTTCATTAGTATAAAAAGCATTCATAGCTTGAGAATATTTATAGCCCAATTGGAAGATATGACCGACTTCAATTCCTCTAGCACTTTGCAAGGTTTGATTAGGATCGTGAATAGCTCGATCGCCTACCCTGGCTTTGCGTAGATCGACGATTAATTCCGGTAAGATAAAATCTTGACCCCAATTGGCTCCCACTACATGAAACCCGGTTTCATTGGCACCGGTAATAAAGTTTTCTAAGTCTGTCACCGTGTTGTCTGCTATGCGTAAAAACTTAGGAGCTATATCGCTGGCTTTTTTGAGCAAATTATCTTCTAAGTCGGGAGCAATATAACCCAAAGGTAAAGGTTTAGTTGCCCATTTCTGTTGAGCGGCAGCATCGGGGATTTTTAAAGCCAAAATTGTTTTAGCATTGTAACGGCTCGCCTGTCTAACTAATTCATTTTGTAGTTTAACTTCATTAACCTCTTGATCGCCCCGAATGCTCACCAAAACTAAAACAGTTATGCCGCTATCATAAACCACTTCGTAGAGAACATTCTTGACGATAGCAGTGGCAGAACAATCGAGAAATTTAGCTAAACTTTCGATCGTGTTGGTGTTAGGAGTCTCTTTTTTAGCAAACTTTTTCAAGGGAGAAGCCACTTTATCTGCCGGCAAAGAAACGGCTTTTTCCACATTAGCCGCATACTTTTCATCGGCGGTAAATAAAACCTCATCTTCTCCAGCATCAGCTAAGACCATAAATTCTTGGGATGCGGAACCGCCAATCGCTCCAGAATCCGCTTCTACTGCCCGAAAAGCTAACCCACAACGGCGGAAAATATTGCGGTAAGCTATATCCATCGCTTGATAGGTTTTCTTTAAACATTCCTCGTCGAGATTGAAAGAATAGGCATCTTTCATAATAAATTCTCGTCCCCGCATTAAACCAAAACGAGGGCGAATTTCATCGCGAAATTTAGTTTGAATCTGATATAAATTAACTGGTAATTGTCGATAGGAACGAATTAAATCACGAGCGACGGCAGTAATTACTTCTTCGTGAGTCGGTCCTAATCCTAACTCCCGCTTTTGCCGGTCCGTCAGGGCAAACATAATCCCTTCCGCTTTTGTGTAGGTGTCCCAACGGCCTGATTCTTGCCAGAGTTCCGCCGGTTGCAGTTGGGGAAGTAAACATTCTTGGGCGCCGGCTTTGTTCATTTCTTCCCGGACTATCTGGGAGACTTTCTGTAAAACCCGCCACATCAGGGGTAAATAGGCGTAAATACCGCTGCCGATGCGACGAATGTAACCAGCACGGACTAAGCATTTATGACTAGGGATTTCCGCCTCGGCTGGGTCTTCCCGGAGGGTGACAAAAAGCTGTTGAGAGAGTCGCATCCTATCGATATCCTTTTGAACAGAAGACTTTCTATTATCTCATCAAAGGAGAGCGACTGCAATTATCAATTACTTGTGTTGACAAACAATAACAGCGACCAGTTTACCGATTCTCAGGTATTTCCCCTCATAACTTGAGACTGGTTGGAGAAGCATTGAACCTTAGTTGCAATTGCCTAACTCCCTTGTTCTCTACTCTAGGAAATATGAGCGTTCAGGTCGGTCGCTGTTATCGTCGTTATCGAGACAGAATGTAACTTTAACAGGGTTTACTCCTTTGTGAATTTGACCTTATAACCTTGCCAGTTGATCTGTCAGGGAAGCTTTTTTCTTTAGCTTCAATTATTAATATAACATCGGATCGGAGCTAGAAGTCTTTCTCTTAATCAAAGTTTACATTGCCAGGATCAAGGAAAAGCCTCGATGTTTTGACGCTTAACCGACCTTAACTCTTATTTTCTACAAAACTTGACAATACTATTAGGGGTCGAGAAGGTCGTCACCGACCTCCCCTCCCATTCAGAACCGTGCATGAGACTTTCACCTCACACGGCTCCTAGTCTGATTGTTCCCTTGTTAAGGATACAACTTGACATCTTTTGGTTGCCATCTTGGCTTCCATCTGATGCCGATTTATCATCGTGACAGAACGTAGGTTGGGTTGAAGCATGAAACCCAACACCCCGATGGGTTACGCTACCGCTAACCCATCCTACAAATAATTGTGCCTCCCTACTTATCAGGACAGGCACTCATGCAATAGGCAATAGGCAATAGGGACAATAAATAATCAGTCTTTAATAACCGGATTTAGTATTATCAGTCAATCGAATCTGTCTTTCTGTTTGTGTTCTTTGTGCCTTTGTGTTTATCCTTAACTCTTATGGTATAACTGGACAACAAAAGGTTTGGTTTTAAACTTTAGCCTCCCTATTCTCTGGGTCTTCTTGTAGCTAAAAATAGCTTACCTCTTATTTGTTGATGGGTGAAGGTGAATATAGCTTTTCTCATCAAGATGCAGTGTAACCTGATTGGGTAAGTAAAACTTCCCACCTCACCAATAAGATAACTGCTATATAGTTAAAATTGACAACTTAGGTTAAGATGATGCTAGGTTTCACCAGTTAAAGAGCTATGGATAACAAAGTTCTCGACGTTCGCCATCTCACCGTTGAATTTTCTAATCAGAAAAGAACAACAGTCGCCGTTAATAACATTAGTTTTAGCTTGCAGAAAGGTCAAGTTCTCGGTTGTGTGGGGGAGTCGGGTTCAGGAAAATCCGTCACCTCCCTCGCACTCATGGGATTGGTTCCCTCTCCAGGGAAAATTACCGGGGGAGAAATTTGCTTTCGTCCGGCAAAAGGTCAGTCAATGCAAGCAGTGGATTTATTATCTATTCCCCCAGAAGAATTGCGTTATTATCGCGGGGGAGAAATGGCGATGATTTTCCAAGAACCAATGAGTTCTCTTAATCCAGTGTATAACATCGGGTTTCAACTCACCGAAGCAATTTTACTGCATCAAAAAGTTACCCCCGAACAGGCCAAAAATCAAGCAATCTCTCTACTGCAAGAAGTGCGCTTATTACCTAGTGATGAACAGTTAGAGGAGAAGTATATAGAAACTTTTCCCTTAGAAAATAAGGGTCATGTCAGGGAAAAAATTAGAACTTATATTCAGGAACAAAAAGAGACAATTCTCAAGCGTTATCCTCACGAATTATCGGGGGGACAATTACAAAGGGTAATGATTGCCATGGCGATTTCTTGTAATCCTACTCTATTAATTGCTGATGAACCAACCACTGCTTTAGATGTAACTGTCCAAGCAGAAATATTAAGATTATTACGAGATTTGTGTAAAAGCGATCGAGAAATGTCAATGGTTTTTATCTCCCACGATTTAGGAGTTATTAACGAAATTGCCGATCAAATTGTCGTAATGTATCAAGGAGAAATTGTCGAACAGGGAACTAAAGAAGAAGTATTAAATTATCCCCAACATCCCTACACAAAAGGTTTACTTGCCTGTCGTCCTCGCTTAAACTCTCGTCCAGAAAAATTACCCACCGTCAGCGATTTTTTACGAGTGGAAAAAGACTCTCAAGGTAAGATTATTAAACTACAGGAAATTACTCCACCGGAAGTTAAGTTTATTACTCTCCAAGAGGAAGAAAGCAGAATCGAAGGTTTACAGAATCACGAGAATATTTTATCAGTAGAAAATTTATCGGTTAGATTTCCAGTTAAGGGAGTTTTCGGGCAAGTAAAGACCTTTTTTAATGCCGTAGATCAGATCAGTTTTGCCGTTAAACAGGGGGAAACCCTCGGTTTAGTCGGTGAGTCGGGCTGCGGAAAATCCACCTTAGCAAGGACAATTCTGCGCTTAATTCCTGCTACTTCTGGAGATATCTATTTCCGAGGAGAAAATCTGGCTAAATTAAACCCCAGTGAGCCAAAATTAAGACTACTGCGACGGGAATTACAGATAATTTTTCAGAATCCCTACAACTCCCTGAATCCCCGTTTATCCATTGGTAAAGCAATTTTAGAACCGATGGTTATTCATCATACCGGCGGCAATTCCCAAAAGCAACGGCAACGAGTAGAATATTTATTAGAACGAGTTAAACTTGATCCTAATTGGTTCGATCGCTATCCCCATCAATTATCAGGAGGACAACGCCAAAGGGTGTGTATTGCTCGCGCTTTAGCCTTAAATCCTCAGTTTATTATCTGTGATGAATCTGTCTCTGCTTTAGATGTTTCCGTACAAGCGGGAGTCTTAAATTTACTCAAAGAATTACAGCAGGAATTTAATCTCACTTATATCTTTATTTCCCACGATTTAAGTGTTGTCAGATTTATGAGCGATCGAATTATGGTGATGAATAAAGGTAAAATTGAGGAAATTGGTACAGCAAACGAAATTATCAACTTTCCCCAAAGCGATTACACCCGTAAACTTATCGCTTCCATTCCCCAATTTACCGAAAGTCTTGCTAGTTAAAATTAGCCATCAAACCGAAAGGATTAGCTGCCTCTAATTGTGCCGATAAACCTAACAAAGTGATTTCATCAGCAGGTTTACCCACTAACTGAATTGCCACGGGTAAACCCTGACTATCAACCCCTGTGGGTAAAGCAATCGCGGGTAAACCACTCGCATTAGCAATCGGAGAAGGAGCAATCCAACGAATCATCTTATTAATCGCTTCTTGCGGTGGTAAATTTTCCCACTCACCAATTCCGGGGGGTTGATGTAGGAAAATGGGCAAAAGTAAGACATCAAAATTATCAAACATCGCCACAATTTGCCGCGAAATAATGTGCATCTGCTGCACTGCTTGCAGGTACTCCCCCGCACTGCCAGAATTCTCTAATAACCATTGGTTAAGGGGACTTAATAGCTGCCTGGGAATTCCCGTCGCTGCCGTTCCCGCTTGCCAAATACGGCGAAAAGGAGCGATTAAAGCCTGTAAATCGGGAGAATACTCGGTTAAATGATGCCCCATGTCCTCTAAAATTTTAGCCGTAGCGAGGACAGCATTTTTATAAACGGAAGCCGCCTCGCCAAAGGGGGATATGGAAGTAGAAAAAGCGATTCTCAGGGGTTTTACGGCTCTCTGAGTGGCTTCTAGGAAAGAAAAGGGCGGATCGGGTAGCCAGTAGGGATCGCCCGTCGTATAGCCCGAAATCACGGTAAGCAGCGCCGCGCCATCTGCCACCGTCTTAGAAAGAGTGCCGTTAGTGGCGATACCGCTTTGAAATTCCCCCACCGGGGCATAGGAAACCCGCCCACGACTGGGTTTTATCCCCACCAAACCGCAACAACCCGCCGGAGTACGAATGGACCCACCACCGTCGGAACCCTGGGCAATCGGGCAGAAACCCGCCGCTACCGCCGCCGCCGCGCCGCCACTGGAACCTCCTGCGGTATAATCGCGGTTGAAAGGGTTACGAGTCGGCAAAAAACCCGGATTTTCGGTGTAGGGAAAGGAACCTAGCTGGGAAGTGGCAGTTTTGCCCAGAAGGATAAAACCCGCCATTTTCATTCTGGTGACGATTCCTTCGTCGTATTGGGCGATATTTCCCTGTAAAGCGGCGACTCCGTAACTAACTGGCATTCCAGCGACGGCATTTAAGTCTTTAATGGCGGTGGGAACTCCAAAAAAAGGCGGTAATTCGGCAGTATCGGTGATTTGACTTAATTGTTCCGTTTGGATGCTGGCGGTGGCTAGGGCGCTTTCCCCGGCGACATGGACAAAACCACCGATTTGACTGTCAAATTTCTCAATTCTGTCGAGGTATAAATGGGTTAATTCTAGGGGGGAGATTTGTTTAGTGCGAATCAGTTGGGCTAATTCTAGGGCAGATTTTTGCAATAATTCATCACTCATGAGCGATCGAGGTAAAATAAGTAGATGAAAACAATTATATTCTTTAATGATAGAGATGGTTTTAAAGGAAAAAAGAAAAAGTAAAAAAAAGACCATTACTGTAAAAATTTCCCTATCCCCCCTTGTTTTGGAAAATTATGACCTCACAGTTAATTGAAATTCTCTCGGCTGACGAAATTCGTCGCACTATTACCCGTTTAGCTTCCGAAGTTATCGAAAAAAGTGGCGATTTAAATAACTTGATTTTGATCGGTATCTACACGCGAGGAGTGCCTTTAGCTAATTTAATTGCTAGTCAAATTGAGAGCTTAGAAGGGGTAAAAGTTCCCGTAGGAGCGATCGATATTACCTTCTATCGCGACGATCTTGATCGCATTAAAACTCGCACTCCGGCTAAAACCAAAATGCCCCTAGATGTCACGGGAAAAACCGTGATTTTAGTTGATGATGTTATCTATAAAGGTCGCACAATCCGCGCCGCTTTTAATGCTATTATTGAGTATGGCAGACCGCAAAAAATCCGCTTATTAGTCCTCGTTGATCGTGGTCATCGGGAATTACCAATTCACCCAGATTTTACTGGCAAAAAACTACCCACCGCAGCCGAGGAACAGGTAAAAGTTTATCTACAAGAGATTGACGGCAAAGATGGGGTGGAATTAATCAAATAAACAGAGGATTGGTAACTAATCCCCGGAGCAAAATAAACAGAGTTGCCTCGATAATAGCGACAAAAATAGCACTTATTAAGTTTTTTAAACAAGAAAAAACTTAAGTAGGGAGGCACAATCATTTGTAGGATGGGTTAACGGTAGCGTAACCCATCGGGGCGTTGGGTTTCATGCTTCAACCCAACCTACGTTCATCTTATATTTAATTCCACCCACCTACTTAACAAATTTAATCACCGAATCACCAAAGTCTGCTGAAGCTTTTACCCTCTATATATTTGCTAAATAAAAAAATCATCTATTTTTAGGGCAAGGTAAAAGCAGCAATTACGGGATAATGATCGGAAGGAATAAGATTCAACCAACGAGAACGATCTACTTTTGCCCAATCTAACTGCAAACGGCTATCATAATAAATTGTATCGATGGCTAAATAAGGGGTATCGGTGTAATTATTAAAGCTCATTTGTTCTGCTAATTCCAAATCTGCTAAAGTGTCCTTTAATTTAATTTCTGACTGGAGAGTTTGAGTTAAAATCTGACGGGGTAATTGCTGAGAATTAACATTAAAATCCCCCGTTAAAAATAGGTAATCTTTTGTTAAATCTAGTTGACAAAAATGCTCCTGTATGCACTTAGCACCTAAGTCCTTAGCCTTGTCGCTATAGTAATCGAGATGGGTATTATAAAACTGCAAAGTTTGCCCCTCAAGAGTGCGAAATTTAGCCCCCGTTACCATGCGGGGATAAGGATTACCCCAAGCTTCAGTGATACTGCCAACAATATCGGGAGTTTCTGATAGCCAAAATTCGTATATTTCTAAACATTTTAACCGACTTGGTTGATATAAAATCGCACAATGTTCATCTAATCCTGTCCCTCTGCGATCGCTGCCTAGACTTTGGTATTTTGGCAATAAACGGTGTAGATCCAATAGTTGATTAGCGCGAGCTTCCTGAGTACCAATTATATCGGGAGAATAGTGAGCAATTAAAGCCGCTACTGCCTCCCTTCTTACTCGCCAATTACGCTCATCGGTATCGGGTTTATCGTAGCGAATATTAAAGGACATTGCTGTTAGTTTCATAGGAAAATGGAGAATGAGGAAGGGAAGTGGGGAAGTGGGGAAGTGGGGAAGTGGGGAAGTGGGGAAGTGGGGAAGTGGGGAAGCTGTCTCATCACCCTATCACCCCAAAACCCTCCGCAACGCGCACGCAGTGACCACCCTATCTCCTGACTCCTAATAATTAATTATCAGGATTTTTTGGCAATTGTCCAAAAGGGAAAAGTCTGACTGGGATTGATGATAACTCCCGTGATGCCATTGCGAGCAAAAGCGTATTCCTTGGTTTGCCAAAGGGGAATATAGGGAACTTCATCGGCGAGAATTTCTTGAATTTTGCCAAAAATCTGCTTTCTTTTGGCTGGGTTACTTTCCCGACGGGATTGGGCGATTAATTGATTCATTTCTTGACTGTAAAAAAATGAGCCTTGACTTTGCGATCCTCCCTCTTCGCAGCCAGTTTCTGGGGATCCTTTAGCACAATCTAAAAAGGGATAAATATAGTTATCTGCATCCAAAAAATCGGGATACCAATTAGATAGAGCAGTGGTATAAAGTCCCTGGCTAATATTACGGAAAAAGGCTGCTCCTAGAATACTATTAGGTTCAAATTGAATCATATTATCTAAATCCCGTTTTGCTAGAGCTTTCATCACTGCTGCCACGCTGCTGGAAGTGATCGATCCCGAGGAGTGCCAAACTTCTACAATTGCCGGTTTTTCTGGACTATAACCAGCAGTTTTTAGTAATTGTTTTGCTTGCTCTATATTATGGTTGCCATAGCGCTCTTTAAACACCGGTTGTGACTCGGAAAAAGTAGTAGGAATGAGACTAAAAAGAGGGATGCCTTGACCTTGTAAAATGCGATCATTAAGTAAATCTCGATCGACTAGAGAAGCAATTGCTTGTCGCACTAAAATATTATCGGTGGGTTCACTTTTGAGATTGACGCTCATAAAGTTAATTGCTGCCCCAGAAGATTCGATCGCTTGCCATTTTCCCTGAGCTGCTTCTGTGCGTAATTTTCTCACTTGAGGAGGCAGTAAAGATTGATAGGCAATATCCACCGCTCCCGTCTGAAAACCGTTAAATAAATTGGCAGGATTCGAGAGATAAATTTGCACATTAACTCCCTTATTTTTGGCTGGTTCTCCCCAATAGCGATCGAAGGCTTCTAAACTAAAAGAATCGCTAGTAACTGCTTTTAATCGATAATGTCCTGTGCCGATAAATTCTTCGGGTTTAAATTTACCTTCGCCAATTTGATAAAATTTGGGTGAAACCGCACAGGCTCCGGGATAAGCTAAAAGAGCGGGAAAGGCGGCAAAAGGTCTGGTTAATTTAATAGTAATTTCGTCCTCTTTGCTGGCGGTGATTTTATCAATTGTATCCCGGAGAAGAAAGGAAGGTTCGCCACCATTTTTGATAAATCTTTCTAGGGAAAACTTCATCGCCTCTGCGTTAAAAACCGTGCCATCATGAAAGATAACTCCCCGACGTACTGGGATAGTATAAGTCAAACCATCGGGGCTAATTTGGGGCAATTCCGTGGCAAGGAGAGGCTTTAAATTAGTGGTTCCTTCGGCGTAGGTGTAGAGAGTTTCACCGAGATTATAAATAATAAAAAGTCCCGCTAACTCATAACTATCGGCCGGATCGATCGAGCGTGGTTTTAGGGTTGTCCCAATCATCAGGCGATCGCTATCTCCCTGGGGTAAATTGGAATTAGTGGACTGACAGCCCACAGTCAGAAGAAGACAGAGGCAAAATAAACTTAAATAGCGGTAAAGTTGGCGTAAAGATCTCATCGAGGGCGATTAACGGCAGCTAGGTATCGATCAATCCTATCATTTTTGTGCATAATCTTTCCTTCTAGGTTCCCTTAAGGAACTAGGTTGATTGCCTAATTAGTTGGGAAAAATTCTTCAATAACTGCACTGATTACCCAGACAATTAAACTAAATTTTCTGGTGGAGGATGACAAAAACTTGATCAATTTGACCAAGAGGAAGACCCTGGGCAGAAAAGGTGTTAAATGGTTCAGAATAGCTGGAGACGTGGAGGTAGATAGCAACTGATTAGAAACTCATCTTCTTTTATCTATCAGCCATTTAAGTAAGTAGTTATAATTAAATTGAAGATAGATTTTGCCTCTGATCCCCCCTTAGTCCCCCCTTGATCCCCCCTTAGTCCCCCCTTAGTCCCTCCTTGATAAGGGGGGTGTCTGATAATTTTTAACGACTACCTACTTAGGTTAATCCTGTCCCTTCTAAACAAGCTCGATCGAAAATTGCCCCCGTGGTTACTGCCGAGGCTAAACTAGCACAAAGAAGATTGGCATCAGTAAAATTTGTTCCCCGTAAAATCGCCCCGAAAAAAATTGCTTCCTCTAAATCGGTAGCTGACAGATCTGCCCCGGACAGATTAGCGCTAGTAAAATCCGCTTGGGTTAAAATCGCCCCGACAAAACTCGCTCCCCGGCCATCGACACCGCGAAAATCCGCCCCGGACAAATCTAGATGATTAAAAACCGCCCCGGCTAAAAAAGCGCCGGCCAAACTTGCCCCAGTCACGATCGCATCGAGGAGAATTGCCCCGCGTAAATCGGCATTACGAAAATCTGCTCCCCTTAAATTTGCCCCCGTCAGGTCAGCACCGCGTAAATTTGCCCGTAAATTCGCCCCGGCTAGGTCTGCACCCGCTAAATCAGCCCCTGACAAGTTCATGCCCCCTAAATCTTTTATCTCACCCCGACGAATTGCTAATAAATCAATACTGGGAAAAGTCATGTTCAGCCACGGTTAAATACTGTAAAAATATCTTAGAATATTCGTAAACCTTTGTTAAGAAAGCGCTCCATGTCCCTAGAGCTATTATCCCTAGAAAATATTGAAGAAATCGCCCACCAATACGGATACTGGGCAGTATTTATCGGCATCACCCTCGAAAATATGGGGATTCCCATCCCGGGAGAAACCATCACCATTGTCGGCGGCTTCCTTGCCGGTAGCGGTGATTTGAACTATTGGTTAGTTTTAGTCAGCGCAATTACAGGAGCGGTTTTGGGCGATAATTTTGGCTATTGGCTCGGTCGCGCTGGAGGTTGGCCGTTTTTGTTAAAAGTTGGCAAATTCTTTCGGATTCCGCCTCAAAAACTAGAATTAGCCAAGGAACAATTTAGTAAAAATGCACCCCGGGCGGTCTTTTTCGGTCGCTTCGTGGCTTTGTTAAGAATCTTTGCAGGTCCCATGGCGGGAATTGCCCGAATGCCCTACGGTCGCTTTTTCCTCTGTAATCTGGGCGGAGCAACGGTGTGGGCGACGATTATGGTGACATTATCTTTCTTTTTAGGCCGTTTGTTCCCCTTGCACCAGTTAGTTACTTCTATGGCTCGTTTTGGTATCTTGGCTTTAATTATCGTCCTGGCCTGGACAATTATTCACCCCATCCTTGAATCACGGAAAAAGGTGGCTTAAGTCCGTCATTTCAGTTATCAGTTATCAGTGATCAGTTATCAGCTTTTGAAGGCAAGAGGCAAAAGACAGAATCTGACAATTCTCCTGCCTAAAAAGAAGGCTTGTCACCTCATTCTTGACGGGGAGCGATTCGTGGTGTTAATATAATTTTGTCCTGGATTACAACTATACATCAACGGTGATTGCCAAAAAAATTACTTTTTCTAATGGATTGGAATGTTACTACAGTAGTAGCAAAGAGGAAACAGAATACATTTTTTCGGAAATATTTACTGAAAGGCAATATGAAGGGCATGATATCGTCATCAAAGAAGGCGATGTGATCTTTGATGTTGGAGCCAATATCGGTCTATTCTCTATTTTTGTCAAGGGAGTTGAACCAACAGCAAAAGTTTTCGCCTTTGAGCCAATCAAGCCAACTTTTGATGTTTTGCAAAAAAATATTCATTTGCATTCTTTAGAGGATGTTGTTTTATTTAACTGTGGATTAAGTTCGGAAAATAACCCAGCAAAAATCTTTACTTTTTATCCCAATATGTCTGCTAATTCAACCACAAAGCCAGAGGATACCCTGGCTGAATTAGAAGATATTAAAGTGGATCAGAATTCCCAAAAAATAGAAAATTTGTTTGAAGAGTTTTTCCAAGAAAAAGAACAAGTAGCCTGTGAAGTAAGAACTCTATCCTCCGTAATTAATGAACTCGGTATTGACTCAATCGATTTATTGAAAATTGATGTGGAAGGAGAAGAATACGAAGTATTTCAAGGCATCGAAGCTAAAGACTGGCCAAAAATTAAGCAAATAGTGGCTGAAATTCACGATAAAAAGGGACGCTTAAAGCAAATAAGCCAAATGCTGACGGATAATGGCTTCAAAATTCAACTAGAAAAAAGAGAATTACTACCTTTGACATTCGTGGATATTTTCCATTTATACGCTGTGCGTTAGTGGTTGAACTTTTATTGTCAAAGTTAATCTATTTTTCCAGAAAATTGGTTAATAACTGACTGAAACGTTGGGCAATAATCGGCGCATCAAATTCTGAAACTTTCGCTCTACCTGCCTTCCCTAAGGAACGAGCTTTTTCTGGATTGAGAAGCACTTCTGCTAATTTACTGGCTAAATCTTCGGCATCTAAGGGATTGGCTAATAGACCTTGTACACCATCTTCAATCAACTCCGGTGTCGAGGAAGAACGACTAGCGACAATCGGTTTATAACTGGCCATAGCTTCAGCAAAAACTAGGCCAAATCCTTCTTGCAGACTAGGTAAACAAAAAACTTGACAATCAAGATATTCTTGGATCAGTTCTTGATAGGAAAGATAGCCGAGAAAAGTAACATTTTGCTCTAAATTGAGTTCTTGTGCCAGACGGCGTAAATTATTCCATTCAGGACCTTTGCTGGCAATTCTTACCTCCACATCGGGTATTTGATGGCGGAGAATTGCGGCAGCGCGGATCAAAGTGGCAACATTTTTGCGGGGATACTGGACACCGACACAAAACACTGTCGGCCTCCTCTGCTCGCGTTTTTTTTCCTCATGCTTCACCGAGGTGGTCGCTGCATCCCACCCTTTGAGATCAATTAGAGAATGAACAATTTCGATATTGCCATCATACTGATAAAGTTGCTTGAGTCTAGTACGGGAATACTCACTGGTAGAGATGACCAGATCAGCGCGATGGACGCTCACTTTCTCGGCCTTTGCCATCAATTCTAAGGAAGTTCGCACCCAACCCCGCTCAAAGGTGGCTTCATCGGCAATAATACCGTGAATATAAACAATAAAAGGGACTTTTAGGCGATCGCTGATGGCGTAACCATCCATATCGTAACCCACCACCACATCATAGTGGTCAAAGCGACGGGGATCGAGTCGCCAATTCCAAAGAAAACGATGCGCCATATAGCCTAACGGCCCCGATGCTTTGGTTGGAGAGAAGACATCAACCACATGACCCTGGGAGCGCAACTCTTTAGTCAGATGGATATTCCCAACGAAAGTACCACTTCCGAGCTTGACATTTTGGGGAGTTGCTGTGATGATTGCTATCTTCATTTTTTGTCAAAGTTTATGGCAGCGGTTGGATGATGATGGGAAAATCAGAACAAATAAGGTGGACAGGAGTAGGTGCGAATCAAATCTTGATTTTTCCTATCTATGAATCTATGGACGAACGGATATCCTCGCGTCCGTTGGCTTTTTTCGTCAAAACGATGAAATGTCCGTATCGAGTATTAGGATGTTAGAAAACAAACGCAGATTGATTAATTATCAATAGGAAAGCGGTTATCAAAAATAACCGCTTCTGGAATTTTACAAGAATCTCTTTAACGTTCGCGGCGCCCGAAGTTTTTCCGCTCACCGCCGCCGCCACCGCCAAAATTATCTTCTCTGGGACGAGCTTTGTTGACTTTCATCTGTCGTCCCATCCATTCGGCCCCGTCAAGAGTTTCGATCGCTTTTGCTTCTTCCTCATCGGAGGACATTTCCACAAAACCAAAACCGCGCATTTTACCCGTTGCTTGATCTACGGGCAAGTAAACGCGAACAACCGTGCCGTATTCAGCGAATACACCCTGCAAGTCCTCTTTCGTGACTTCATAAACCAGATTACCAACGTAAATCGTCATGGATTGTCTCCCAATATCACAGCCATTTCGAGAAGGAGATCGGACACAACCCAGTCAAGGCCATCAGGGAAAAACCGCTTCTGTTTGAAACCAATGCTGCTACCGAACCTAACTACTCTCTCTAAACTAGCATAGCTGATCAGTGGGAGTATGGAGTATTAATAGCATTTTTCTTTATTCGTCGCCCTCTCCCTCTCCCTCTCCCTCTCCCAGAAAGGGAGAGGGCAATTAACCATCTCTGCCATTGCTTGTGAAAAATCGCGTTAGGCGGCATTATCTTGGGAATCTTTCATCCCTAAAGGCCGAGATTTTTTCTTGAATGTGGCCATGGCACCTCCAAGAGTTAAAATTGCCAACACTGTGCTAGGCTCTGGTATAGCTTGTGAAGCGATACCGATACTTCTTGCGTTTAAATTAGGTTCAAAGGCTTGTGAAGCGATACCGATATTTTCTATAACGTTTAAATCAGGTTCAAAGGCTTGTGAACCGATGCTTTTTCCGTTTAAATTAAGAGAATCAACAAACCCATCCCCTGCAACTAAACCAGCGGTGTCCAAACGTTCAGAGGTGTCCAAACGTTCAAAGGCTTCTGAACCGATACCGATATTTTCTATAACGTTTAAATCAGGTTCAAAGGCTTGTGAACCGATGCTTTTTCCGTTTAAATTAAGAGAAGCAACAAACCCATCCCCTGCAACTAAACCATCTGTGTCCAATGACAAGGATAAATAGGCAGCTAGTATATCTGAACGGGTAATTTTGAAGTTAAAGGGTACAAAGCCATTGGTTATAGCAAAAGCCTTGGAACCAGCTAAGGTCAGATCAATACCATCTGCTGGGATCGCGCCACGGGGAGTTGTAAATTTAGAAGAGGATTGTGATGACAATTTTTCAAAGAACAATGTAATTATTATCTTCCCCCGAGGAGTCACAACAATATATATGATCTTGTGAATACGAATTGGTCTTGGTCTTCGAGAATTATCAATTCTGAAACTTAAATCAAAAGTATCGCCAGGCTTAAAAGTAGAAGGCAAAAAGCGAGAAAACTCGCTTTCGTAACTGACGATAGCCGCATCTGCTTTGGCACTATTAAGCAATGCTAAACTGACGCCCAATGCAACACCTAATGCAGGGAGTTTTTTCATGGTGATATGAAGTTGTTGTAAGCCGATGTGAAACGATGATAAGTATTTTTACTTAATCTGTCAAGCAATTTTTAGTAAGTTCAATATTTCTGATTGAGTATTATTCTATTGATAAGATATATATATGGCATTGAAATTTTAATAGCAATTTCAGCGAGAAGATAGCCTGCGAGCCTGAATCTGAAGCGGCAGCCAAGCTTTTAGCTATCAGCCGTCAGCTTTTTTCTCCCCAACTTCCCACCGATTACTGATTACTGTTTACTGATCACTGATTAGGGTAGCCAGGGATATTGACTAAAATCGGGGGGACGTTTTTCGAGGAAAGCCTGTTTACCTTCGGCTCCTTCGGCGGTCATATAGTAGAGTAAAGTGGCATTACCCGCTAACTCCTGTAAACCCGCTTGACCATCACAATCAGCATTAAAAGCCGATTTTAGGCAGCGAATCGCCAAGGGACTTTTTTCGAGAATTTCTAAGGACCATTTAATCCCTTCCTGCTCTAATTCCGCCACCGGGACGACATGGTTAACCAAACCCATTGCTAAAGCTTGTTGGGCGTTATACTGCCGACAGAGAAACCAAATCTCGCGAGCTTTTTTCTGACCCACTACCCGGGCCAGATAACTAGAGCCAAAACCGCCGTCAAAACTGCCCACTTTCGGACCGGTCTGGCCAAAAATGGCGTTATCCGCTGCTAAGGTTAAATCACAAACCAAGTGTAAAACATGACCGCCCCCGACCGCATAACCTGCCACCAGCGCGATAACTACCTTGGGGATGGAGCGAATTAATTTCTGTAAATCCAGCACATTGAGCCGGGGTACGCCATCATCGCCAATATAACCCGCCTGACCGCGCACCGTCTGATCGCCGCCGGAACAAAAAGCATATTTGCCGTCGCTGTGGGGACCTGCACCCGTGAGCAATACTACTCCAATGCGCGCATCCTCGCGAGCATCACAGAAAGCGTCATAAAGCTCAAAAACTGTCTTCGGACGGAAGGCATTACGCTTATGGGGTCGATTGATGGTAATTTTGGCGATTCCCCCCCATTTATGGTAGAGAATATCCTCGTAGGTTTTTACGGATTGCCATTCAACGCTCATAGTCTCGGTTATAGGCACAGCTTTTTTACCTTACCTCATTTTGTCCCCCACTTTGAAGCGGGGAGCGCCAAAATAGGGGAATGGATAGTTGACGGACAAGGTTTAAAGCTGATTCCCTTCTTGATGTTTTCTGAGTATTTATTCAAAATAAGTAGCTGGTTATAATTAAATTTAAAATGGATTTTAGGTTCGATCCCCCCTGCCCCCCTTGATAAGGGGGGTGCCGATCCCCCCTTAGTCCCCCCTTAATAAGGGGGGCATCTGAAAGTTTTTAATACCTACCTACTTATATTGATCCTATTTGCTAACTTTAAAGAGGTAAAAATATGAGTACAAGTAATAAAACTAAGCTTGAATCATTAGAGTTTTATTTAGGGTTAAAATATCCAATAACAATTTATCCTGATGATGACGGGGGATATGTATCGGAAATTAAAGACCTTCCGGGATGTTTCACTCAGGGAGAAACCATAGAGGAAACCTTAATCAGTAAACAGTAATCATTGAACTGAAAACTCACATCTGATAACTGATAACTGATAACTGATAACTGATAACTGATAACTGAATTAAAGCCATTCGATTTCTTTAGCTTTTTCGGGTAATTTAGCCGTGGCCTGTCCCTGGCTGCGGGACTGAAACCCAATTAAATCGAGGGGAGTAGCCAATAAATCTACTAAATCTGCTTTACCAAACAGTAACTTGAGGGTATTTTTTGGTAGCTCTTTTAATAACCAACGACCGAGAGTAAAAAATAACTCTTGATTGGTTAAAGGTCGCATCAATTCGACACCGTGCAATTCGTGAAGATAGCGATTCGAGCGCCCATAACGTTTTAATTGACTTCTTAAGTCTTCTAGGGTGGAACGATGACGATGATAAATAATTGCCTCTGGTGCGTAGGTTAATTGCCAGTCGGTTTGTTGTTGAATACGCCAACAGATATCGGCATCACCACCAGTAGTTAAATAAGGACGAAATAAACCAACTTTTTGAACAGCTTCTCGACGAATAGCGAGGTTAGCAGTTTGACCGTAGGGACAAAAAGAATGTTCTAAAAGAAATTTTGGTGACATAAATTGACGACGTTCCGCATACTTTTCCAACCAAGTGGAACCAGTTAACGCAGCAATTTCACCCGCTACCAGACCGATCCTAGTATCTTTAAAGGGTTGGATCAATTCTGTCAACCATTGGGGTGCGGGACGACAATCGGCATCGGTAAAGACCAGAAAAGGATAACGAGCGCTTTTGATCCCTTTGTTACGAGCAGCGTAGGAGCTTTGTATCTGATTTTCGCTTAAAATGATCAGGTTCAGTCCCCGGTGTTCTTCTGCTGCCTTCCCTAATAATTCTGCTGTGCGATCGCTACTATTATTATCAACTAAAATATATTCAACTAATTGACGGGGATAGGTCTGTTTGGCTAAACAATCAATGAGAGGGGGTAGATCTTTCTCCCCGTTATAAATTGGCACGATCACGGATACTTCGGGAAGGAACTGTAGGGTAGTTGACATCGTTGGAGTCCAATAAACGGGCGAAGGTTGAACTATTCGCTACAATACTACTATAATTAATAGCAACAAAAAGCAAGTCTATTGTCACTTATTTTAGACCAACGATGAAAAGTTTCTTCCGAAAATTATTTTTCTATGCGGGTATTGTTTTGCTCTCACCCTTAATCATTGCTTTTCAGGTAGCTAATAATCGAGAACTTATCTTAGGTGATGTGCGGCGTTGGGTAGAGTTATTAGGCCGGGAAAAAAGAGCAGATTGGTTACAATTATTAGCTCTGTGTCTGGAGGCAAAAGAATTTAGGAATTTATATTATTGTCGTCTTTTTCAAGGTGGTTCATTCAGCCGCTTTTTTATGTATATTCTTAGGTTTTTTTATCGAGAAAGTTCCTACTTATTTCTAGATTCTTCCTGTTCGATTGGCAAAGGATTATTTATTCAACACGGTTTTAGTACGATTGTTATGGCGGATTTGGGCGATAACTGTTGGATTAATCAACAGGTAACAATTGGCTATAAAGATAAAAGCGGTCGCCCCAAAATTGGCAATAATGTCAGGATTACCGCCGGTGCTAAAGTCTTGGGAAATATTACCATCGGCGATAATGTCACCGTGGGCGCAAATTCAGTGGTAGTCAAGGATGTTCCACCTAATTGTGTGGTGGTGGGTATTCCCGCTCGTATTATTAAACGGGACGGCGTTAAAGTAGATGAAAAATTATAAACGTTGACTTAAAATATATTCGGCAATTGCCAGATCCCCCGGAGTAGTAATTTTTAAGTTAGTTTCTTCACCGACGACAATTTTGACGGGAAAACCACATTTTTCTAATAAGGCGGCATCGTCGGTGACTTCCCAAGCTAATTTTCGGCCCTGTTCGTGACATTCTTTTAATAATTTTACCTGAAAACCTTGGGGCGTTTGGGCTGCCCACAACCGCGAGCGCTCCGGTGTATCCTCAATCCAACCCTTGCTATCGACAATTTTAATCGTATCTTTCACCGGAATCGCCGCAATGAAACCCTGACAAGTGGCTAAAGCGGCGGCACAGCGATCGAATAATTCGGGGGTGGCTAAACAGCGCGCCCCATCGTGAATTAAAACCGTCTCAGCCCCCTCTGGTAGGGCTTGTAAGCCATTATAAACCGATTTTTGTCTGGTTTCGCCTCCTTGGATGATTTGCACGGGTTTAAGGGCATTTATGGCGGTGACAATTGCTCGGATCTCCGCAAAGTCTTCCGGTTGTGCCATAATCCCAATCCAGATAATTGCCCTGGATTGCATGGCAGCCAGCAAAGTCCAAGCGAGGAGCGGTTTTCCGTGCAGGGTGAGCAGTAACTTATTGCGATCGCTGCCCATCCGTTTACCCATTCCCGCTGCTGGAATTAACAAATACATATTTTTTTCAGGTAAAAAGTTAAAAATTCAGTGGACAGAAGTGGGGAGCTTTTTGCTGGTTATTAGTCAATAGTAATCACTTTCCGGCTGATGGTTAATTGCTTCAATAACCCCAAAACTATCCCTCTTAAGAGAATAAATCGAGGGGAAAGTGACCATAAGTACCGACTAATTGATCATTTTCTGATTGACAAGAAATCAGGACACCGCGATAGGTTCCCGTGTAGGAATCGAGATAGGAAGCTTGTCTTTGGGTATTGTATTTAATATACACCGCTCCCGGTTCTGGCTGGTCTTCTGGGAGAGTATTAGGTAGGGGATATCCTAGGGCTTGTAGATAACTTTTTAGGGCTTTAAATCCCTCTTCATCGTTATCGGCACAGATACCTAAATTAATTGATTCCGAACCTTGGTTAACCAATAAAATTGCCTGTCTTAAAGCTTCTTCTTCTTCAGAGGATTGGGCAATTTTTAGCTTAATACATCCATATTCTTTTAGGAGTTTCAAGGCTTCTTCAATAGACATGAGCGGTTAGATATGCGGGGCTAAAGATAAACAATAAACTGTTGCTGCTGTCCTTAACGACAAATTCCCAAGTAAAAAAGCCCTAAATCATTGGGGTTTGGAGATAGGAAAATTTTGCATTGGTCTTAATCGTAAGATCGCCAATTTCGATCATATCAGGTTGGGGACAGGAAAATTTATCGGGTTTGTTCGATCGCTCCGGGTTGTGCGTACATTTCACTCACTGCTTTTTGATAGCCGAAGTAAGCACCTATAATAATTCCAGCCCCAAAACCAATCGCTAGGTAAGACAAAATTATACTGAGGGGAAAAGAGGACTGTCTCTGATGAGATAGGGAAAATCGCTCACCAGTCGCCACAATATTCTCGGCAGCTTCAGTGAACTCCTCCCGTTTTTCTAGGGCTTTTTCTTCAGTTGTTTCAGAGTCTTCCAAAGCTTCTGGCGCATCTTCCGGGTTATTTTCGGCGATTTCTGCGGTTATTATCGGCAAAGAGTTTAATTTGGTGACACGATTGACGATTAAATCATCTTGACTCAGGATTATCGATTCTTGCCAAGCGGGGATATCGGATTCCTCGGTCATACCGTAAACGATCACTTGTTCTAATCCATCGATGCCCAAGCTTTTGATTTCTGCTGACAAAAAAGGTAATAACTTGTGTTGATTGGGTATCCTTTTGGATTGAACTTTTAGAGTCAGGACATTTTCTTGCGAGGTGGCTTCAACAACCTCTATTTTTCTGGTTAAGAGACTTTGGTTAAGTAGGGCGATAATTGCGGCTGGCTCTTGCTGTTTAGCGGCATGGATAAGTTGTGCCTGATTCATGGCCTTGAGGGACTAAGGAGGGGATATTATCTAAATCCTTAGGAGAGTGGGCAGTGGGTTTTTAAAGTGGGATTAGGGGTTGATTATACCATTAAGCAGTCGGACATAAATTCTGTCATCTGTCTTAAGAAATGTAATTCTGGCAATTCTTGCTGACGACCGACTTGAAAGAGGGTGTAGGGTGTGGGGTGTAGGGAAGGAAACCTCACACCCCACACCCTGCCCCCACGAAAAACTTTTTGCCGCAAACCCTAAGTAGGGAGGCACAATTATTTGTAGGATGGGTTAGCGGTAGCGTAACCCATGCGGGCGTTGGGTTTCATGCTTCAACCCAACCTACGTTCATCTTATATTTAATTCCACCCACCCACTTAAATTTCCGCCACGGCTCTTTCGATTAAACGACGAGCCAGGGTTTGAATGCCAGTATGTTCATAGTAATTAGTCGTCATATCGAGGAATGCACCGACATATACCAATTTATCGGCAGAAAAGTCGATAAATCCCTGAATTTTGCTCAATAATCCCTGCTGGGTCAAATCGCGCTCGCTGACAAAACCACTCATCCAACCTTTAGTCGAGTCGAAACTTTGACCGATAAAGTCTAATTTTCTGGCACTATTTCCCCCCGGAATCAATTCTTTAATACTGCCGAAAGTGGAGTTAGATTCTAATTCTTCTGGGCTGAGAATGCTGAGGGTGGATTCCACTTTGCGGATAAAACTGCCCCCCAGGGGAATTAAACCATCCAAACAAACTAACGCCGCCATCCGCATCAGGGATTCGCCGCTATAATCTCCCAGAGAAGCGACGAAATCATCGATACTATCGCCCGGAATGCCATTAATTTGACAAAAAGCGACTAATTCGGTCACTAATTTCAAGGTTAGATCGATGGTTTGCGCTTTTTCGGGGGCAGGAGTTAATTTTTCGATTAAACCGCCCATGAGGGGAATTTTACCACCGACGGCATTAGCAAGAGAGGCGGCGGCTAGGGCATTATCGGCGCTGTCGATGGTTTGGTAGAGCCAGAGCGCCCGTTGATAGCCCTGGGATTTATCATTAAACAACCAAACGGCTCGATCGCCAATCTGTTGAATCATGCTTTCGTCGGTTTCGCCGGTGACTTTGATAATCGTATTTTTAAACCCGACTAGGTTATCCCACTGTCCCGGCACCACATAATCAAGGGTTTTGAGGACTTTGACGGTGAGATTATTCGTCGGTAATTTGTCCACCAGTTCAAAAATTGGCTTACTCACGGATGTCTCCTTACTTTAATTTTGCTAAACCATCTAAATCGAACTTAGCTAACCAAGCTTGGCGATCGCTGGCGGTAAAATCGGCCTCCCGCGATAAAACCTTGACTTGATAGCGATTATTGACTAAAACGGCGCTGGCGGTTGCACCCTGTTCCACAGAGGGAAAACCTTTGATTGTGGTTTGACTGTCTTGGAATTTATTGGCCGCGGCGGGATTATTGCTGATATCAGATATGGCTAACATAGCCAGAACTTTGCCATCTTGCTTCAGTTTTGCCTCAGCAAAGCCTTTTTTCTCCTGGGTATAGACGCGCTCGTATCCTCCCCCAGAAGGCGGGAAAAACCGATTAAAACTGCCGCCAGAGGTGGATTCTTTCACCACTGCCGCCGCCCCGCGAGCGGTACTTTCCTGTTGCGCTTGGTCAAATTGCGAGGGAGCTTTAGCACAGGAAGTTACTAGCAAAAGTACCGCTAATACCCCTGCTATCAAGATTTTGCCAAATCGAAAGTTCATAGTTATCTTAATTAAAACTTGCTCAAGTTTGTTTGTAGTATATCTCTCGCTGATTGCCGATTATTGTTAAGTTTTTCCAGATGCTGCCACACCAGACCAGTAAAAAACCAGAAAATCAGCAAAATTCGAGTTAATAGCCAATTTTTAGGCGTGTATCTCAATATTACAGAAATATCCACTGCCGAGAAATTATCGGTAACTTTTCAATTAATACAAATGTATGAGAAACTGCGTGTAAGCATCTCCCATTTGGGGGTGCGATTTGTTTCTAGCCCAAGAATAGTCTAAAACCCTGACAGGGTAGGGCTTAAAGCTAGGGTGGGGATGGTAGATTGAGAAAAATGATCTGCACCCCCTAATCACTAGCTACAGTCCCGCAATTGCCCCCCGGGCCATAGATGCGATCGCTTGTTCCGTGGCCCGGGGTAGATGATAATATTTACCCCCAGCTTTTAGGGCTAATTCTTTGGCAAAACCAGTGGAGACGAATTTTTTCTCCGTATCGATAACCAGCAGTTTAATGCCTAAAGAGCGGATTTTAGCGGCAATATCGAGCAGTTCTGCCTTAATATCGGGTTTTTCCCCCTCTGGAATCGGTTCGCCTAGAGATTTCGCCAAAGGAATATTACTTCTACCGTCGGTAATCGCCACAACCACCACTTGACCGATATCCCCCGATAAACGGGCATTCATCCCCACATGAACCGCTTGGGTTAAACCGTGAGCCAAGGGGGAACCGCCGCCACAGGGCAGGGTTTCTAGACGTTTTTTCGCTAGGGTAATCGATTTGGTCGGTGGCAATAGTACATCTGCTCGCTCACCCCGGAAAGGAATCAGGGCAATCTGGTCGCGATTTTCGTAAGCTTCCGTTAACAGACGCATGACCGCACCTTTGGCCGACTGCATCCGATTCAGGGCCATGGAACCGGAGGCATCAACGACAAAGACAATTAAAGAACCGGCCTTGCGGGCCAGCCGTTTTGAGCGCAGATCCCCTTCTTCTATAATCACATGACGTTCGGGATTCCTTAAGCGACGGGCTTTTTGATAGGGTGCGGCCGCCCGGAGAGTGGCATCGACGGCGACTCTTTTCACCTTGCCCCGGGGTAACATCGGCTTAATGTAACGTCCTCTATCTTCCGAGAAAATCAGGTTACGCGCCCCCGATTTCCCCTGACGCTGGGCCATCTGGGCAAAATACAACACACTAGGATCCAGTAAAACCCCTTCCGGGTCGAAAACAAATTCTTCCGGCAGATTATCCGGCTGTTCCGGCTCTTTTTCTTCCTCTTTCTCCTCCTCTTTTTCTTCCTGTTCCTGCTGGTTTTCGTCTTGGGGCGGTTCCGGTGGTGGCGGTGGTGGCGGTGGCTGTTGTTCCTGTTCTGGGGGTGGCGGCGTAATCAGCGATCGAGGTACAATAACTAATTCGACGGCTCTTTTTAAGTCATCGGCACTGACTAAATCCCGACCTTCTAAAGCGGCGGCGGCCTTGGCTACTCTCACGGCAAAAATCTCGGCGCGATGACCTTCTACCCTACCGCGTACCGCTTCCTCCACTAGATAACTAATTTGTTCGGGTTTAATTTTTACCTCTTTTAACCATTCCCTCGCTAGGATAATTTCGGTTTTTAGATCGTCGATTTCTTGGGCGTATTGGGCGATAAAAGCGCTGGGAGAAACAGCATACTCGATCGCCTGATTGACGGCGGTTACTCGTTGGTCTAAACTGAGGACACCATCGGCGGAAAGAGCAATGGCAATTCTATCTAATAAATGGGTTCGTAAATCCCCTTCTTCTGGGTTATAAGTAGCGATCAGGATTGGTTTACAGGGATGTTGAAAACTGATGCCTTCCCGTTCGATTTGGTTACGTCCTTCGCTTAAAACTGTGAGTAATTGGTTAGCAATTTGGTCATCGAGTAGATTAATTTCATCGACGTAGAGAATTCCCCGATGGGCGCTGGCTAATAAACCGGGTTGAAAGACTGGTTCCCCCTGTTTCACCGATTCTTCCACATCGACGGAACCCAATAAACGATCCTCGGTGACTCCTAGGGGAATCTGCACGAAAGGGGCCCGGATAACTTCCGTGGCGACCTCTCCACTGCTATATTCTTCTTTAGTGCGATCGTCCCATTCGTCGGGATTGTTGGGATCACAATTAAAGACATTACCCGCGATAATTTCGATCGGTGGCAGTAGAGAATGTATCGCCCGCGCCATGACTGATTTGGCGGTTCCCCGACGACCGGCAATTACCACACCACCGAGGGCGGGATCCACGGCGGCTAAGAGTAGGGCTAATTTAATCGCTTCTTGGCCGACAACGGCAGTCAGGGGAAAATTGAGGGTCAGAGTGGGCATAGATCTAGATTCAGGCGGCCAAATTCTAGTGTAAAACAGAAGCTCCCTGGTCTGGCACTTTTCCTCTTTTGATTCCCTGCATCTCGATCGAGTTCTTCATCCCCAAACCGATCGAGAAGTTACTGGGTTAATCTAGGATTAGCTCCTAATAACGGCTGTAGAGAGGACAGAAATATGATAGCGACAATAATCGATCGCCTTACGGAAACCAACCCGCAAATTATGCGAGAATGGCAAGGAAGATTAACCCCGAAAAATATCTCGATCGCCTCGATTATCTCTCTAGTTGGTCAATTATTAGTTTATTTGTACTATAAAAATCTACTGCCGGTAGGGGCGGGATTTAGTCGTTACTGTACCGCTAATCCCCCCAATAACAACGATTATTATCCCTATAGTGGGATTAAATACTGTATCCAAGACTTAAATGGTCAATGGATGATTATCTCCCGGTTATGGTGGTTAGATATCTTCACTTTTCTGAGTATTACTGGGATTTTCGCTCTTTTAGTGGTGGGAACCTATCAATTAATCGCCGATCTTTCCGGGGAAGAGCGCCGGGGTACACTTAATTTTATCCGTCTGAGTCCCCAACCCGCCAAAACGATTTTTATCGGCAAAATTTTCGGGGTTCCCATTCTCCTCTATCTCGTCTGTCTTCTCGCTTTACCCTTTCACTTGGGGGCGGGTTTATTAGCAGGTATTCCCTTGTCGTTAATTTTAGCCTTCTACGGGGTTCTGATCGCTAGTTGTGCCTTTTTCTATCATGCCGCCCTGAGTTTCGCTTTAGCCACGCCATGGTTAGGGGGATTTCAACCCTGGTTAGGCAGTGCTACAGTCTTAATTTTTGTGTTTTATAGCAGTATTTTTACTTTATCGGGCGGCCCTAATGGTCGTACCCCCTTTGATTGGTTAATTCTCTTTAATCCTAGTTTTGTCCTTCCCTATCTAGTTAAAGCTACCTTTCTCCCCCCCGATGCGGTACGCTATCTAGGAATCTCACAAATCTTTGATCTGCGTTGGTACGGTCAATCTCTCTGGCAATCGGTGATAATGGGTATTAGCTTAATTTTGCTCAATTTTGCCCTCTGTACCTACGGGTTAACCAGAATTATCCAGCGTCGCTTCCATAATCCCCTCGCTACTCTTGTTAGTAAACCCCAAAGTTACTGGATGATGGGCTGTTTTAGTGCCATTAGCCTAGGTTTTGTCTTCCAAACGCTGGAACCGAGCTATCTTTTCGATAATTTCGCGATTCTTAGCGTTTTTGTGGCAATTTTTGGCTTGTTAATCCTTTTTGCCCTCACTCCCCCCCGTCAAACTCTCCAAGATTGGGCGCGCTATCGTCATCTGCAAGGAAAAACGGGCATTAGTCTGGGGAAAGCTTTAATCTTTGGCGAAAAAAGTCCTTCTACCCTAGCCATGGCCATTAACGTCGCCATTGCCATTTTATTCATCCTTCCCACTATTTTTATCGCCCCTCTCCATCAATATAAACTAGCCACTGCAGCCGGGTTTCTCTTGGCAATGAACATGATTTTAGTCTATGCTGCTATCGCCCAATTATTGATGTTAGGCAGCACAAATAAACGCGCTTTGCTGGCAGCCACTAGCATCGGCATTTTGATTATTTTCCCCTTTCTCTGTTTCGCTGTCTTGGGAGTTAATCCCAGTCAATCTCCGCTGTTATGGTTTTTTACTTTTCTTCCCATTGCCGCTACTAAATACGCTACACTTCCCTCTTTCGCTTTAGCAATCTTCAGTCAGTGGTTGGGTTTAACCCTCCTCGGATGGCAAATTAATCGGCAATTAAATCGCCTTGGTGCCTCGGCAACTAAAGCGTTAATGCCAAGCTGAAAAATACCGACTCACGGGGGGGATTAAATAATATTTCTGCCGACAATTTTCTCCCCTTGAGTATCGGGTAAATTTTTTTTTCCAAAAAAGCTTGACAAAACCCCACGATTTGACAGATAATTTCCTATAGAATCGGAATCCGTGCCTGCCTGCAAACCCCCTCTTTTCAGGTCAAATAAAGCCCCAAAAAATTAACCCCAAAAAGTAGGCTGAGTTAATTTCAGTGGTCATCAAACTGATAACTGATAACTGATAACTGATAACTGATAACTGATAACATTTTTAGCCCACCACCGATAAACTATCAACGATTAGCGAGGGGGTATAACAGGAGCCATTCCATTGATTATCGGACCCCAGAGCGATTAAATTCTGCAAAGCTGTATAAACATTTCCCGTCACCATTGTATCTTTAACTCGTCCAGTGATTTTGCCCTTTTCTATGCGATAACCCAGATCGATATTGACGGAAAAATCGCCCGAAATATCGGCCCCATGACCTAAAATTTGGTCAATAACTAGGCCCTCATCTATTTGCGAGATTAAATCCTCTAAAGTTCCCCCTCCCGGTGCAACGATTAAATTAACTAAATCTGGCATAGGATAAACCCCTAAACTAGGACGAAAACCGTTTCCTGTCGGAGGAGTTTTTAATAGTCTGGCTGTGGTACGATCGCTATAGAATTCCTTAACTCTACCTCCCTCAATTAAAGATAAAAATTTGGTAGGAGTTCCCTCATCATCAAAGGGACAACTATAGGGTTCTCGGTCTGGTTGTTGGGATAAAGTGAACTTTTCTGACATCACCAATTGACCGATTTTATCACTCCAGGGCGAGGACTTTTCTAAGATCTGTTTACCATTTAAAGCCATCGCCACCGTACCCCATAACAGGGTAACTGCATTAGCAGTCAATAAAATTGGTAATTTTCCCGTGGGACTATCCACATTATTGGCGGCCCATTGTAGTCGCTGTAATAACTGTTTAATTACCGTATCGGGATGAGGTGTACTGCGAGTATATTCCCCATCATAAACCGCGAGAAAATCTTCCCCCCGCACCCATTCAATCCCCAGATAATAACTCAAAGCTGTATCGGTATATTGACAATATAAACCCTGGGAATTAACCAAACGGGTGATTTCCCGTTCACATTCCCATTCACCACTACAAATAACCTCAGGATAAACTTGGCGAATTTGGCCAATCATTTGATTACCCATCTCGATTAAACATTCTACCGCCACATCTTGCCCAATCGGGTCATAGATTGCCTGTCGTGGTGCCGAAAATTCGATTTCTTCGGGGGCATTGAGATAGGATAAATTTAACGCCGTTTCTACTAAAATTTCCGGTTCCACATCACCATAACCCACCGCTAACCCCGGACAACCCTCGCGCCATAATCTTAAGGCAGTTCCCACGGATTCGGAACTTTCTAACTGTTTAAGACGATTAGCCTCAAAAAAAACGGGATGGGAAAGGGAGGAAGATTGATAAACTTCGGCTGCCACCGCTCCCGATTTGAGAGCCAGTTCGATGAGTTGTTGCGGATCGATCGTCATGGTGATAGTTTTTGAGATAATAGCTATCTGATTATCTCAAGCCCCGGCGCTTCGGCGCAAACGCCGCTAACAAGACTGCGGCGAGTTAAAAAATTTTTGCTTATTCATCAATATTTTTGAGCAAAGATGATCAAGTTGGCAATGAAGTTATCATAGAATCGATCGAGAGTCAAAAATATGGATACTCCCACCTAGAGAGGCTGAAAAAATGACGATTGCCAAAAGCGACGAAACTGCCACCTCTCCGGCACTGATAGAAGAAGATTTCGAGGACTTCTGGGAACCCCCCCCACCCCCCACAGACTTAATTTTTGATGATGGTGAACCCTTGGAAAGCAACCGA